>NZ_LZKV01000077.1:0-23184 GCF_001672995.1 Mycobacterium sp. 1482292.6
CCGCGCAGAACGTTCAGGTGAAGGGTCAGGTGCATATGACGCCCAAGCGCGTCGGGTTATACAACCCCGCGTTCGAGCACGACGCGTGCGGGGTTGCCATGGTCGTCGATATGCACGGCCGCCGTAGCCGCGACATTGTGGACAAGGCAATCACTGCGCTGCTGAACCTCGAACACCGGGGTGCCCAGGGCGCCGAGCCGCGCAGTGGCGACGGTGCCGGCATCATGCTGCAGGTCCCGGACGCCTTCCTGCGTGAGGTCGTGGACTTCGAATTGCCGCCGCCGGGCAGCTACGCCACCGGCATCGCGTTCCTGCCGCAGTCGTCGAAGGACGCCGCGACCGCGTGTGCGGCCGTGGAGAAGATCGCCGAGGCCGAGGGCCTGATGGTGCTGGGCTGGCGCAACGTGCCCATCGACGACTCGTCGCTGGGCGCCTTGTCCCGCGACGCGATGCCCACGTTCCGGCAGGTGTTCATGGCCGGCGCGTCCGGCATGACGCTGGAACGCCGCGCCTACGTGGTGCGCAAGCGCGCCGAGCACGAATTGGGCACCAAGGGCCCCGGTCAGGACGGTCCCGGCCGCGAAACCGTGTACTTCCCAAGCCTTTCCGGTCAGACGTTCGTCTACAAGGGCATGCTGACCACCCCGCAGCTCAAGGCGTTTTACCTTGACCTGCAAGACGATCGGCTGACCAGCGCGCTGGGCATCGTGCACTCCCGGTTCTCCACCAACACGTTCCCGTCGTGGCCGCTGGCGCATCCGTTCCGCCGCGTCGCGCACAACGGTGAGATCAACACCGTCACCGGTAACGAGAACTGGATGCGGGCCCGCGAGGCGCTGATCAAGACCGACATCTTCGGAACCGAAGCCGACGTCGAGAAGCTGTTCCCCATCTGTACCCCGGGGGCGTCCGACACCGCGCGTTTCGACGAGGTGCTCGAACTGCTGCACCTGGGCGGGCGCAGCCTCGCTCATGCTGTGTTGATGATGATCCCCGAGGCGTGGGAACGCAACGAGTCGATGGATCCTGCGCGGCGGGCGTTCTACCAGTACCACGCCTCGTTGATGGAGCCGTGGGACGGCCCCGCGTCGATCACGTTCACCGACGGAACCATCATCGGCGCGGTGCTCGACCGTAATGGCTTGCGCCCCTCGCGGATCTGGGTCACCGAAGACGGCTTGGTGGTGATGGCCTCCGAGGCCGGTGTGCTGGATCTGGACCCCGCCAAGGTGGTCCGCCGGATGCGGTTGCAGCCCGGCCGCATGTTCCTGGTGGACACCGCGCAGGGCCGCATCGTCTCCGACGAGGAGATCAAGGCCGAGCTGGCCGCCGAGCACCCCTACCAGGAATGGCTGGACAAGAACCAGGTCCCGCTCGACGACCTGCCGCAGGGCAACTACAAGCGGATGCCCCACGACCGACTGGTCAAGCGGCAGCAGATATTCGGCTATACCTACGAGGAACTCAACCTCTTGGTGGCGCCCATGGTGCGCAGCGGCGCGGAGCCGATCGGGTCGATGGGTACCGACACCCCGGTCGCGGTGCTCTCGCAGCGACCCCGGATGCTCTACGACTACTTCCAGCAGCTGTTCGCGCAGGTGACCAACCCGCCGCTGGACGCCATCCGCGAGGAGGTGGTGACCAGCCTGCAGGGCACCACCGGCGGCGAGCGCGACCTGCTCACGCCGACCGAGCGCTCGTGTCACCAGATCGCGCTGCCGCAGCCGATTCTGCGTAACCGCGAGCTGGCGAAGCTGATCAACCTCGACCCCGATGACGAGGTCAACGGTCGTCCACATGGCATGTGCTCCAAGGTGATTCGCTGCCTGTACCCGGTCGCCGAGGGCGGTGCCGGGCTGGCCGCCGCGCTCGAGGAGGTGCGCGCGCAGGCGTCGGCGGCGATCGCCGACGGCGCGCGCGTGATCATCTTGTCCGACCGCGAATCCGACGAGCGGATGGCGCCGATCCCGTCGTTGCTCGCGGTGGCGGGGGTGCACCACCACCTGGTGCGCGACCGCACCCGGACCCACGTGGGGCTGGTGGTGGAAACCGGTGACGCCCGCGAGGTGCACCACATGGCCGCGCTGATCGGTTTCGGCGCCGCGGCGATCAACCCCTACATGGCGTTCGAGTCCATCGAGGACATGCTCGATCGCGGCGTCATCGAGGGCATCGACCGCAAGGCGGCGCTGAGCAACTACATCAAGGCCGCCGGCAAGGGCGTGCTCAAAGTGATGTCCAAGATGGGCATTTCGACTGTGGCGTCCTACACCGGTGCCCAGCTGTTCCAGGCGGTCGGCATCTCCGAGGACGTGCTCAGCGAGTACTTCACCGGCTTGAGCTGTCCCATCGGCGGTATCACCCTGGACGACATCGCCGCGGACGTCGCCACCCGGCACGCGCTGGCCTACCTGGACCGCCCGGACGAGCGGGCGCACCGCGAGCTCGAGGTGGGCGGGGAGTACCAGTGGCGCCGCGAGGGCGAGTACCACCTGTTCAACCCCGAGACCGTCTTCAAGCTGCAGCACGCCACCCGCACCGGCCAGTACAAGGTGTTCAAGGACTACACGCGCCTCGTCGACGACCAGAGCGAGCGCATGGCCTCGCTGCGCGGCCTGCTGAAGTTCCGGGCCGGGATCAATCCCCCGATTCCCCTGGACGAAGTCGAGCCCGCCAGTGAAATCGTCAAGCGCTTCTCGACCGGGGCGATGAGCTACGGCTCGATCTCCGCCGAGGCGCACGAGACGCTGGCCATTGCGATGAACCGGCTGGGCGGCCGCTCCAACAGCGGTGAAGGCGGCGAGGACGTCAAGCGCTTCGACCGCGATCCCAACGGTGATTGGCGGCGCAGTTCGATCAAGCAGGTCGCCTCCGGGCGGTTCGGCGTCACGTCGCACTACCTGACTAACTGCACCGACATCCAGATCAAGATGGCCCAGGGCGCGAAACCCGGTGAGGGCGGCCAACTTCCGGGACACAAGGTGTACCCGTGGGTTGCCGAGGTGCGCCACTCGACGCCCGGCGTGGGACTGATCTCGCCGCCGCCGCATCACGACATCTACTCCATCGAGGACCTGGCGCAACTGATCCACGACCTCAAGAACGCCAACCCGGCCGCGCGGGTGCACGTCAAGCTGGTCTCCGAGAACGGCGTCGGCACGGTGGCCGCGGGGGTGTCCAAGGCCCACGCCGACGTGGTGCTGATCTCCGGGCACGACGGCGGCACCGGTGCCACCCCGCTGACCTCGATGAAGCATGCCGGGGCGCCGTGGGAGCTGGGGCTGGCCGAGACGCAGCAGACGTTGCTGCTCAACGGGTTACGCGACCGGATCGTGGTTCAGGTCGACGGTCAGCTCAAGACGGGCCGCGACGTGATGATCGCCGCGCTGCTCGGCGCCGAGGAATTCGGTTTCGCCACCGCGCCGCTGGTGGTCTCCGGTTGCATCATGATGCGGGTCTGCCACCTGGACACCTGCCCCGTCGGGGTGGCCACCCAGAACCCGGTGCTGCGCGAACGCTTCACCGGCAAGCCCGAGTTCGTCGAGAACTTCTTCATGTTCATCGCCGAAGAGGTGCGCGAATACATGGCGCAGTTGGGCTTCCGCACGATCAATGAGGCCGTCGGCCAGGTGAAGTCCTTGGACATGACGCTGGCCCGGGCCCACTGGAAGGCGCACCGGCTGGACCTGGCCCCGGTTCTGCACGAGCCGGAATCGGCGTTCATGAACCAGGACCTGTACTGCAGCTCGCGCCAGGACCACGGCCTGGACAAGGCGCTCGATCAGCAGTTGATCGTGATGAGCCGCGAGGCGCTGGACTCCGGGAAGCCGGTGCGGTTCTCCACGACCATCAGCAACGTCAACCGCACGGTGGGCACCATGCTCGGCCACGAGGTCACCAAAGCCTATGGCGGCCAAGGGTTGCCGGACGGGACCATCGACATCACCTTCGACGGCTCGGCGGGCAACAGCTTCGGTGCGTTTGTGCCGCGGGGCATCACGCTGCGCGTCTACGGCGACGCCAACGACTACGTCGGTAAGGGCCTGTCCGGTGGCCGGATCGTGGTGCGGCCGTCGGACGACGCGCCGGCGGACTACGTGGCCGAGGACAACATCATCGGCGGCAACGTGATCCTGTTCGGCGCGACCAGCGGCGAGGCGTACCTGCGCGGCGTAGTCGGCGAGCGGTTCGCCGTGCGTAACTCCGGTGCGCACGCCGTCGTCGAGGGCGTCGGCGACCACGGCTGCGAATACATGACCGGCGGCAAGGTTGTCGTCCTCGGTCGCACCGGCCGCAACTTCGCGGCGGGCATGTCCGGCGGCGTGGCCTACATCTACGACCCGCAGGGCGAATTCCCAGGCAATCTCAACGCGGAGATGGTCGAGCTCGAGAGCTTGGATGACGATGACTACGAGTGGTTGCACGGCATGATTCAGGCGCACGTTGATGCCACCGATTCCGCTGTCGGTCAGCGCGTTCTGGGTGACTGGGCGCAACACCGGCGGCACTTCACCAAGGTGATGCCGCGGGACTACAAGCGGGTGCTGCAGGCCATCGCCGAAGCGGAACGCGACGGCGTGGATGTGGACAAGGCGATCATGGCGGCCGCGCATGGCTGATCCGAGCGGCTTCCTGAAATACACGCATCGGGAACTGCCGAAGCGTCGGCCTGTCCCGCTGCGGTTGCGCGACTGGCGCGAGGTCTACGAAGAGTTCGACAACGAGACCCTGCGCGAGCAGGCGACCCGTTGCATGGATTGCGGTATTCCGTTCTGCCACAACGGTTGCCCGCTGGGTAACCTGATCCCGGAGTGGAACGACCTGGTGCGCCGGGACCGGTGGCGCGACGCCATCGAGCGGCTGCACGCCACCAACAACTTCCCGGACTTCACCGGGCGGCTGTGCCCGGCCCCCTGCGAGCCGGCCTGTGTGCTGGGCATCAACCAGGACCCGGTGACGATCAAGCAGATCGAGCTGGAGATCATCGACAAGGCCTTTGACGAGGGCTGGGTGCGACCGTTGCCGCCGGAGAAGAAGACCGGCAAGAAGGTCGCCGTGGTCGGTTCCGGGCCGGCGGGTCTGGCCGCCGCCCAGCAACTGACCCGCGCCGGCCACACCGTCACCGTCTTCGAGCGGGCCGATCGCATCGGTGGCCTGCTGCGCTACGGCATCCCGGAATTCAAGATGGAAAAGCGTGTCCTGGACCGCCGGCTGGACCAAATGCGGGCCGAGGGAACCGAATTCCGCACCGGTGTCAACGTCGGCGTGGACATCACCGCCGAGCAGTTGCGCGCCGACTTCGACGCCGTGGTGCTGGCCGGCGGCGCCACCGCAGGGCGCGATCTGCCCATCCCCGGCCGCGAACTGGACGGCATCCACCAGGCGATGGAGTATCTGCCGTGGGGTAACCGCGTGCAGGAGGGCGACGACGTGCTGGGCCCCGACGGGCAGCCGCCGATCACCGCCAAGGACAAGAAGGTTGTCATCATCGGCGGCGGGGACACCGGCGCCGACTGCCTGGGCACCGCCCATCGGCAGGGCGCGACCGTCATCCACCAGTTCGAGATCATGCCGCGGCCGCCGGAGACGCGCGCCCCGTCCACCCCGTGGCCGACCTACCCGCTGATGTACCGGGTGTCCTCGGCGCACGAGGAGGGCGGCGAGCGGGTGTTCTCGGTCAACACCGAGGAGTTCGTCGGCGAGGATGGTCACGTGACGGCGCTCAAGGCGCACGAGGTGACCATGGAGGACGGCAAGTTCGTCAAGGTGGAGGGTTCGGAATTCGAACTCGAGGTCGACCTGGTGTTGCTGGCGATGGGCTTCGTCGGCCCCGAGAAGGAGGGCCTGCTGACCGACCTCGAGGTCAAGCTCACCGAGCGGGGCAACGTCGCCCGCGGCGCCGATTTCGACACGTCGGTTCCGGGCGTCTTCGTTGCCGGTGACATGGGGCGTGGCCAGTCACTGATCGTCTGGGCGATTGCTGAGGGGCGGGCGGCCGCGGCCGCGACGGACCGCTTCCTGATGGGGTCGACGGCGCTGCCGGCGCCGGTCAAGCCCACCGCGGTACCGCTTCAGTAGTAACACCAGTCACACCAGAAACACGCCGGACTTCGTCCGGCGCGTCTCCCACTGTTTGCCAGCCGCCGGGTGTCTAATAACCCGTTGTGAGCCCGCTCACATGGGGGTCACACCGGTTTCCCGGTTGAACGACCGATCGCAGGAGAGATTCTTGTGCATATCCACCCATTACCTCAGTCACGGATGGGGCGAATCGCCTGGTCATGGTTGCGTCACCCGGTCAAAAGTCGGGAGTTCCCGGCCAAGCACGAACGCTTGGTGACCCCCCAGGACTTGCTGCTGTTCGGTGCGTGACCGCCCGTTCGGCGCGCTCAGCGGCGCGCCGCGGGTTTGCTCAACATGCGCCCGGCGGGATTTCCGCCGGGCCGCCCCAAAGGCGCAGTCACCGCTCCCATAGGTCCGAGTCGCGGATCGCCTCGGCGAGCGGTTCGAGCACGGCCGGGTCGTGCGGCGGCGGCAGGTAGACGATGCCCAGATCCAAGCCCTCGGCGGCCAGCCCGGCCGCGTCCTGGATGACCTTCCCGTAATTCAGATCCGGCTCCAGGCGCAGGTGGGCCGAGAGCGTGATCTCCTTGGGGTCGCGGCCGATGTCCGCGCAGTGCGCTGCCAGCACGTCGCGCTTGTGGGCGAAGACGTCGGGCGGACCGCCCACGAAATTCCAGTGCTGGGCGTAGCGCGCGGTGATACGCAGCGTGCGCTTTTCCCCGCTGCCGCCGATGCAGATCGGTGGGTGCGGGCGCTGCGGGCCCTTGGGCTCGTTGCGGGCGCCTTTGAGCTGGTAGAACTTGCCGTCGAAGTCGGTGGTCTCCTGGCTGAGCAGGCTGGTCAGCACCTCGCACGCCTCCTCGAAGCGGTCGAAGCGTTCCTTGATGCTGCCCAGTTCGATGCCGTAGGCGCCGGACTCCTCCTCGTTCCAGCCGGCGCCGATGCCCAGCTCGAGCCGTCCGTTCGAAATGATGTCGAGGGCGGCGGCCATGTTGGCCAGGACCGCGGGGTGGCGGTAGTGGATCCCGGTGACCAGGGTGCCCACCCGGAGCCGCTTGGTGGCCTGGGCGAGGGCGGTCAGCGTCGTCCAGCCCTCCAGGCAGGGCCCGCTGCTGTCGGAGAAGATCGGGTAGAAGTGGTCGAACGTCCACCCGGACTCGTAGACCTCGATGTCGTCGGCCGCCTGCCAGACGGCGAGCATCTGTGCCCAGGTGGTGTTCTGCGGGGAAGTCTTGAACGCGAATCGCATGCCGTCGACGTTAGTCGGTGTTTATGAAGGACAACTAAACTCAAGCTCACGATGACTGCTGTCTGCGGCTCGCTCGGAATGGACACCAAGATCACCCTGCTGGCGGCGGGCCTGATCTTCCTGCTCGCGCTGGTGCTGGGCGTGTGGAAATACCGCGAGATGATGGCGTCGGAGAACCACCTCGCGCATCCCTACGTCGACATCGCGCATCGGGCGGCGCTGCTGTATTCGTTCGCGACGCTGCTGCTCGCGGTGTTCGTGCAACTGAGCGCCTGGCCGGTCTGGCTGAACCTGACGGCGGCGGGGGTGGTCGTCTTCTTCTTCCTGGCCGCCATCGCCGCCTACATCAGCCACGGCGCGCGCCGCGACACCGTCAACCAGTTCGAAAACGCCGACGGGCGTCTCGTGCTGGCGATGACGGCGCTGATCGCCGGGGAGATCGGCGGATTCAGCGTGCTGCTCGCCGGATTCGTCGCCGGGCAGCTGTTGTAAGCGGGGAGGTCGTGCGGTGACCTGCTGCGCCCGGCTTCGCCGCGCTTGCAATCACCGCGGAGGTCGTGCGGTGACCTGCTGCGCCCGGCTTCGCCGCGCTTGCAATCACCGCGCGGGCACACTGGAGTCATGGATCCGGTAGCGGCGTTACGGCAGATCGCCTATTTCAAGGACCGCAGCCGCCACGACCCCCGGCGCGTGATGGCTTACCGCAATGCGGCCGACATCATCGAGGGCCTCGACGACGCGACCCGCGAGCGGCACGGCCAGGCCAACAGCTGGCAGTCCTTGCCGGGGATCGGCCCCAAGACCGCCAAGGTCATCGACCAGGCGTGGTCCGGCCGCGAACCCGATCTTCTCGTCGAATTGCGTTCCAGTGCCGAGGATCTCGGCGGCGGTGACATCCGTTCCGCGCTGCGCGGGGATCTGCATCTGCATTCCAACTGGTCGGACGGCTCGGCGCCGATCGAGGAGATGATGGCCAGCGCGGCGGCGCTGGGGCACGAGTACTGCGCGTTGACCGACCATTCGCCGCGGCTGACCATCGCCAACGGGCTCTCACCCGAGCGGTTGCGCAAGCAGCTCGACGTGATCGACGGCCTGCGGGAGAAGTTCGCGCCGATGCGCATCCTCACCGGGATCGAGGTCGACATCCTCGACGACGGCAGCCTCGACCAGGAACCCGAGCTGCTCGAGCGCCTCGACGTGGTGGTGGCCAGCGTGCACTCCAAGCTGTCGATGGATGCGCCCGCGATGACCCGGCGGATCCTGCGGGCGGTGGCCAACCCGCACGCCGACGTGTTGGGGCACTGCACCGGCCGGCTGGTCTCCGGGAATCGCGGCATCCGGCCGGAATCCAAGTTCGACGCCGAGGCGGTGTTCACCGCGTGCCGCGACCACGGCACGGCGGTGGAGATCAACTCCCGCCCCGAGCGGCGCGATCCGCCCAGCCGGCTGCTGAACCTGGCGCTGGAGATCGGCTGTGTGTTCACCATCGATACCGACGCGCACGCGCCCGGTCAGCTGGATTTCCTCGGCTATGGCGCCCAGCGCGCGCTGGACGCGGGCGTGCCCGTCGACCGGATCGTCAACACCTGGCCCGCCGAGCGGCTGCTGGAGTGGACCGCCAATTGAGACGCCGCTCAGACCTGCACCGGTTCGGCGTCCTGGGGAACCGGTGCGTCGTCGCTGCGTCCGGCGCCCTGCAGCAGGTTGGCGGCGCCGACCGTCGCGCAGGTCGCGGCCGGGATGAGCAACGCGTAACCCCCCAGCTGAGCCCCGAACGCGATCCCGGCCACGCCGCCGCCGACGAATAACACGAGGGTCGTCGCCAGTATCGCCGTTTTCCAGTTCTTGATTCCGTGTAGCCGGCTGCGACCGAGGATCAGCCCGAGGTCGGTGACCGTTCCGGTGAAGTGCGTGGTGCGGATCGCCATCCCGCGAAAGCTCGACGTCATCCCGTTTTGCAGACCGAGCGCCGCGGCGGCGAGCAGCGCCTGCACCGCGGTCTGCTCGATGCCGAGGGCGTTGATCTGTGCCCTGACGACGGTCTCCTCGACCCCGGCCGCGGCGAGCACCAGCAAGCCTGCCTCGAGGAAGAGCACGGCGGCATGGCGTGGGCCGGCAAGACCATCGGTGGGTGCGAGGATCGCCCCGGCGATGGTCGCTCCCGTCAGGAAGCCTAGGAAAATCGCGCCGAGCACGTGGCCTTCGTACAGCCACGGGTTGGCGGTGTGCATGCCCAGCTGCGTGGTGATCCCCGTCAGATTGCCGACGGGCACCGCCAAAATCAGCAGCGCCACGGCGTTGACGAAGCCCGCGGATAGGGCGAGTAACGCGCTGTAACCAAGCACGAGACCCTCGTGGGGCAGGCCGGTGTCGCGGGATTGCTGCGGCGGCATCGGATTCAATTGCTCACTTTCGAGGTCGGGTTTTCGCCAGCCTAACAATCGGGCCGCCGCACAACCGGCGTCGCAACGCCGATTCAAATGAACCTCAAATCATCGAAAAGTGTTGTGGCAGACAATAATTAGAATAAACACCGAAAAACGGGTCAGTCGGGTAGGTGCGGCATCTCTATACCCGGATCGCGGCCGACCAAAACCGCGGGCGTCAGGGCGGACTTGCCGTACCGATCCCGCACGCGGTCGATCACCGCGTCGATGGCGAGTCGATTGGTATCGCCGCCGAACGGCAGCATCAGCTGCTGGGAGCCGCTGCGGTCGATGCCCGACACGGCGAAGCCGATTAGCGTCAGGCCGCGCTGGGCGATCAGCGACGCCGCGTCCGCGACCAGCCCGCGCGCGGTGGCCAGCAGGGGCGCCGTCGATGACGTGGCCCACGGCAGGGTGCGCGATCGGGTCGCCCGGCCGAAGTCGTCGAAGCGCAGCCGCAGCACCACGGTGCGGCCGGTGCGTCCGGCGGCGCGCATGCGGCCGGTGATCCGGTCGATCAGATTGACCACGACGGCGTCGATCTCGTTGGCGGACAGGGTGTTTCCGGCGCGACCCAGCGCTCGCTGCGCGCCGACAGACCGGCGACGGACACCCGTGGTCACCCGGCGGCGGTCGATATTGCGGGACAGGGCGTACAACTGGCGGCCCATCGCCCCGCCCACCATGGAACCCAGCGCGGACTCGCTGAGCTCGGCGACGTCGGCGACCGTCACGATGCCGTGCGCACGCAGCTTCTCGGCCGTCACCGCGCCCACACCCCAGAGCCGGCGCACCGGCAGCGGCCGTAGGAAGGCCAGCTCCTGGTCGGGCGGCACCATCAACAGCCCGTCGGGCTTGGCCTCCTGGCTGGCGACCTTGGCGAGGAACTTCGTGCGCGCGACGCCGACGGTGATCGGCAGCCCGACGCGCTCGCGCACGTCCGCGCGCAACCGCTCTGCGATCGCGACCGGCGTGCCACTGACCCGACGTAGCCCGCCGACGTCGAGGAAGGCCTCGTCCACCGACAGCGGCTCGACGATCGGGGAGCAGTCGCGGAACACCTCGAAGACCGCGTCACTGGCGCGCGAATAGGCGCTCATCCGCGGCGGCACCACCACGGCGTGCGGGCACAACCGCCGCGCCTGCGACCCGCCCATGGCCGTGCGCACGCCGTAGGCCTTGGCCTCGTAGCTCGCGGCCAGCACCACACCGCCGCCCACGATCACCGGTCGGCCCCGCAGGGTGGGGTCGTCGCGCTGCTCGACGGACGCGTAGAAGGAATCCAGGTCCGCGTGCAGGATGGACGCATCGCACTGCACGAACATATGTTCGCACAGGGCGCCGACAGCTGAGTTTCAGCAGGCGCCGCCGTAGACGCTGCTGACCCAGATGTGCACCAGCGTGTCGAGTAACTGCTCGCTGGGCACCGAGGGCCGCGCGTCGGCGAACGAGCTGAGCATGACCTTCTCGTTGAGCAGGTTCAGCGCCGCGGACAGGTTGCGGGCCGGCAGCGTCACCGGCGCCGCGCCGCGGGCGCGCTCGGCTTCGATCACGGTGGTGATGTGGTCCACCCACTTCTGCATGAAGCGCGACCACAGGTCGTCGACGTCCTTGTTACTGCGCGCCGCGTCGGCGGCCAGTGACACCGCGCGATGCGCCCCGAAGGTCTCGACGAACACGTTGATCCCGATGCGCCACAACGCTTTCAGGTCGGCGGGCGGGTTGGCGACCATGGTCTGAAGCGCGGAGTCGGCCTGCATGATGACCCGTTCGAACAGGGTGAGCAGCACCGCGTCCTTGGATGGGAAATAGAAGTAGAACGTCGGCCGGGACAGGCCGGCACCCTTGGCCAGGTCGTCGACGGAGATGTCGGCGAGCGGGCGCTCCCGCAGCAGTTGTTCGGCGGTGGACAGGATGGCCAGTTCACGGTCGTCGCCGGACGGGCGCGCCGAACGCCTGCCCCGGTGGGTGCGGGCGGAACCGACGGTAGTCACGGCCGCTACTTTACACGCTGTTGAGAGTTTCGACACGCTGTTGACTGGCTCAACACGGTGTTGATAGCGTTGGCTTCATGACTGAGCATCTCGACGTCCTCATCGTCGGCGCCGGCATCTCCGGCGTGAGCGCGGCCTGGCACCTGCAGGAACGCTGCCCGACAAAGAGCTACGCGATCCTCGAACGCCGCGCCGACCTCGGCGGAACCTGGGACCTGTTCAAGTACCCGGGCATCCGGTCGGACTCGGACATGTTCACCCTGGGCTTCCGGTTCAAGCCCTGGCGCTCGGCGAAGTCCATCGCCGACGGGGCCTCGATCAAGGCCTACATCAAGGAGACCGCCGTCGAGAACAAGATCGAGCCGAAGATCCGCTACCGCCACCGGGTGGTGGCCGCCGACTGGTCCGACAACGACAACCGCTGGACCGTGACCGTCGAGAGTGACGGCCGGCAAAGCGAGATCACGTGCTCGTTCCTGTTCGCCTGCACCGGCTACTACAACTACGACGAGGGGTTCTCGCCGACCTTCCCGGGCTCCGAGGACTTCGGCGGCACCATCGTCCACCCGCAGCACTGGCCGGAGGACCTCGACTACGCGGGCAAGCGGATCGTCGTGATCGGATCCGGTGCCACCGCGATCACCCTGATTCCCGCCCTGGTGAACTCGGGCGCGGGCCACGTGACCATGCTGCAGCGGTCGCCGACCTACATCGGGTCGCTGCCCGGGGTCGATCCGTTCGCCGAGAAGGCCAACCGGCTGTTGCCCGAGCGCCTCGCGCACATGGCCAACCGCTGGAAGGCCATCGCGTTCAGCACTTTCCAGTACCAGCTGTCCCGCAAGGCCCCGGGCTACATGCGCAAGACGTTGATGACGATGGCGCAGCGACGCCTGCCGGCGGGCTACGACGTCGAAAAGCACTTCGGTCCGCGCTACAACGTCTGGGACGAGCGGCTGTGCCTGGCCCCCGACGGCGACTTCTTCCGGACCATCCGGCACGGCAAGGCCGACGTCGTCACCGACACCATCGACCGGTTCACCAAGACGGGCATCAAGCTCACCTCGGGTGAGGAGCTGTCGGCCGACATCATCGTCACCGCAACGGGATTGAACATGCAGTTGCTGGGCGGGGTGAAGCCGACCCGCAACGGCCAGGACATCGACCTGACCTCGTTGATGACCTACAAGGGGCTGATGTTCTCCGGTGTGCCCAACTTCGCGATCACCTTCGGATACACGAACGCGTCCTGGACGCTGAAGGCCGACCTGGTCTCGGAGTTCGTGTGCCGATTGCTGAACTACATGGATGCCAACGGCTTTGACTTCGTCGAGCCGCAGCACCCGGGCAGCGATGTCGACGAGCTGCCGTTCATGGACTTCACTCCCGGCTACTTCCGGCGGTCGATGCACCTGCTGCCGAAGTCGGGGTCGCGGGCGCCGTGGCGGCTCAAACAGAACTACTTCTTCGACATGCGCACGATCCGGCGCGGCAGGGTCGACGATGAAGGCTTGAAGTTCGCGAAAAAGCCTGCCCCGGTGGCGGTTTAGCGCGTCAGTCTGCGGCGACGACGACGATTCCGTCGTCGTCGCTGTAGGCGATCTCGCCCGGGGTGAACGTCACCCCGCCCAGCGTGACGTCGACGTCGCGCTCGCCGGCACCGGTCTTGGTGCTCTTGCGGGGATTGGTACCCAACGCCTTGATGCCGATGTCCATGCCCCGCAGCGTGGCCGAGTCGCGCACGGCGCCGTTGACGATCAGCCCGGCCCACCCGTTGGTACGGGCCAACTCGGCGATGACGTCGCCGACCAGAGCGGTGTGCAGGGAACCGTGGCCGTCGATGACCAGAACCCCGCCGCCGCCGGGCTCCGAGAGGATCGATTTCAGCAGCGCGTTGTCCTGAAAACACCGCACGGTGCTGATCGGGCCGGCGAATTCGGTCCGGCCGCCCAACTGGCGGAATTGCACGTCGCAGCTGCGTACGTCGGGACCGATGCTGTCTACGAGGTCGGCCGTCGGCCGGAATGACACCGTCACTTCTGACACGTTAGACGTCCGCCGCTCAGCGGCGACGCAGCTGGCGAATGAGCAGGATGGCCAGCAGGCTGACGGCCAGGGCAACGATCAGGGGCACCGGGGACTGACCCGCCGCAGGACCGGCGATCGCGGGAGCGACGGGATTGTTGGCGGCCTCCACGGTGGACTTCGCCTGCGCGGCAGCATCTTTGGCGGCGGCCGTGAGGTCGCCGTTGCTTTCGGCCCGCTGCGCGACGTCGAGCGGCTGCTCGGCCGGGCGTTCGGGTGGCTTTAGGGGCGCCGGTTCGGCGCTCTTGGCCGGCACCTTCTTGGCGGGTGCTTTTTTGGCCGGCGCTTTCTTGGCGGGCGCCTTCTTCGCAGGGGCCTTCTTGGCGGGCGCTTTCGCGGTCTTCTTCACCGCCTTGGCGGGCGGTGTCTTCTCCGGCGGGATGCCGGCGGCGTCAGGTGCGCTGTTGGTTGGGTCCTGCGGGTCTGCCATGCGGCCGCTCCTTGAGCTTCCTCTGTCGTCGTTCCCCTGGCTCACCGGGTTCAAGGTCCCATCATGCCAGGACGCGTCGGGGCGCCTCGCTGGCCGTACTCAGCGCCTGCCCCGCGCCGCCCACCAGGCGCCGCCGGCGACGAGCGCCACTGCGACGGCCACGAACGGCCAGACCGGGACGGTACCGCCGCCCGCCGGGGCCGCCGCGGGGGGACCGGGCGTGCCGGTGCCGGGCACCGTGAGCCGAAACGACCATGATCCGGACACCACGTGGCCATCGGCGGAGGTGACGCGGTAGTTCACCGCGTACGTTCCGGCCGGCCCGAGTGGCCGCAGGGCGATGCCGACCACCGCGCCCTGCACCGTGGGCTCTCCCGTGGACCACACGTTGCCGTCGGGCCCGACCACCGTCATGGCGGCGAACGTGGTTTGCAACTGCTCGTTGAACGTGGCGCTCACCCGCTGCGGGCCCGTCGCCAGCGCTGCATCGGCTGCGGGATCGGTGGCCAAGCGGGTGGCGTGGGCCGACGCGGCCGGCGCGGTCAACGTGGCGATCAGGAACATGACGCCGACGCACGCGCCAACCGCCAGGCGCTTCATGCCCGCCGGCGGATCAGTGCCATCGCGATGCCCGCGGCGGCGACCACCAGAGCGGCGCCGCCCAGCAGCCGGGCGGTGTTATCGGCGACAGTGGGCCCGGTCGGCGGGGGGCCGGGGGAGCCGTGGTGTTGATGCGGTGCCGCCGCTCCGGTGGCGAGGGTAAGCGTGGGTACCGGGTGCTCCGGCTCGCTCCCGTCCGGCAGCGGCGGCTGATCCCACTTCACGACGGTTCCGTCGGAGTAGCTCTGCGCGGCGGGGAAGCTGACGGTGTCGGCGTCGGGCAGCTTGACCGACAGCCGGAACAGGGCGAATTGATCTGGCCCGATGCCGCCGGTGAGGGCGGCGGTCCACGTCACCGAGCGCACGGTGCCCGACGCGGCGTCGCGGTCGAGCCGGGCCGTCCAGCCCGGCTGGCTTTCGGTGCGCGCCGACGGCACGTTGGGAAGGGTGACGGTCAGCGCGGTGGTGAGCGCCCCGTTGTTCGACTCGTTGGGCACCTGGAACGTGACGATCGCCATGGCCCCGCGCACCGCGTTGTCGCTGCTGGCGTGCACGTGCGCCCAGGCGGCGGGCGGCTGGGCCGCCGACCCGAGATAGAGGGCGGCCGCCGCAACGAGCGCCGTCAGCGTGCGTGAGACCCACCTGCGGTGGACGGGCATGCCGGAGTGCCGCCTTTCCTGCGAGAGGTCAGCTCAGTCCGAGGCGGGCCATCAGATCCGCCTCGATCCCGTCGAGCTGCGTCGAGATCGCGGCGTGGGCCGCCCGGCGGCGCGCGGCCGGGATGTTCTCGGCGGCGGTGACCGCCGCCGACAGGTCGCTGAGCCGCTCGGCGATGGCGGAGACGAACTGCTTGGTCTCGGCGTCCTTGGGCTTCTTGTCCTGCACCGTGCGCAGCGACTTCTCCGCCCCCGCGATGCGGGCCGACAGCTGGGCGCCGTGACCGGAGAACTGGCCGATCTGCGCCAGCGGAATGCCGAGTTGATCCGCGCGACGCTGATCGATGAGCGCGCGGGCCGCGACCGCCGCCCGGTAGATGAGCGGCGTGAGGATCGGCGCGAGCAACCGGGACACCGTCAGCACCCGGCGGATCCGCGTCGGTGAGAAGATCTTGCCCTCCCGCACGGCCTTGAGTTCGGCCTCCGCGACCTTCAGGGCGTTGCGGTCGCGGTCCCGTTGCGCCTTGATCTGCGCGCGCAGCGCCTTGCTCTCGGCCCGCTGAGCGGATTTGGCGCGGCGCACCTCGTTTTTCGCGGCCAGCTTGGCCTCGAGCTTCGCGCGGGCCCTGATCGCGCGGGCTTCGGCGCGACGCGTCGCGCGGCTCTTTCGCTTGCGGAACAGGCCCATTCCCGGCCGCCTCCCGGTGATCTCGCTGGCAATCGTTGTCTATCGCTCTCGCGGTTGCGCGATCCGCTGAGCCAACCCTAATCGGAATGGGCGGGCGGCAGCCCTCCAGGGCAGGCTCGACGGCCGGTGCCCGGCGTGGACGTCAGGCGTCTAAGTGCTCGGCGCGGCGCAGTTCGTTGACTCGCTCCATGACCTCGCGCTGCGCCTCGGGGGACAGCTCTGCCGTGCGAACCGCGATGCGGCGCACATTGTCGTCGCGCGTCGTGGCCAACCACGACAGTTCCTTGTCGAGCTTCTCGTAGTACTCGTCGTCGGTGAAGTACGCCGACTTGATGCGGAAGAAATTGGCCAAAGCGGCCATGGTCGCCGTCGACGGGTTGGTGCGGTTGCCGGAACGCAACTGGGAGAGGTAGGGAGCCGACATCGTTATGCCCTCCGCCTTGAGCGCCGCGATCACTTCCGCGGAGGTGTGCGGCCCGCGTCCCGGGGGATACACCGTGTCGAACAGGCGATTCAGGCGAGCAGCGAACGTCGTGCTCATTGATATGACCTCCACTGGGCTGTAGAAGTGAACTATTACCTAGGTGTATTTGCTGATCATGGTAGCGAGGCTTGGTGACCGTAACCAGGTGCAAACCCCAAGGGATTCCCGACCGGCATAGCTGACGCTTGCCAACTCCCCACTTGACGAGCGTCTAACTGATTCGCTGGGGTGTCCACTAAATACTTGGAACTCACAGGTTATCCGCAGAATTGCAGGTTCGTTCCAAGGTGGCGGGCGAACCGCGCGCTGACGGGTGCGATAATATGCCGCAACGTGCTGGGCGATCGCTCCGCAACGGGCCGGCAATCCGGGGCGATGTAGCCCATCCTTTGCTGTCGAGTGGGAAAAACGCCTGCGCGACGGTCGCGCGTGCCCGGCGTGCGGCCCCGGCCGCCGGTGGTCGAGGCGTCGTTAACTTAGCCGGATACCGCTGGTAGCGTCCCGATTGCGTCGACGGTTCTGCGGCGCCGCAGCGTCTATGGGGCCGCGGTTGCGGAAACGGGCCGCGCGGGTGCAGACGGTCACGCCAGCGTCGGGCAAGGCGAATCGCGATTCGCGCGCGGGCAGCGAAAGCGCGGCGCACACCGGCATTTCGTTACGCGGCGAGCAGCATCGCCAGTATCGCCGTATCGGGGTGGCTGATCGGGTCGACGCCGACCCGGCTCACCATCGAGGTGATGGTCCCGTCGGCCTCGGCCTCCACCCAGGCCGCACGATGCTCGAGTCCGAGATAGGGCAGTCCCGGCAGCAAGACGCATCCCGATGCCGCGCCGGTGCATTCGGGCAGTGACGGCGTGGTTTCCGACGGCGGGTGCAACATGAGCAGAGCCGGCGGCTGATGCTCCGCGAAATAGCCTGGCTGGATGGCGGATTCACCGAACACCGTGCCCTCGGCCAGCACCAGGCCAACCGTGCCGGGCTCGGGTTCGTCCGGAAGTTCTTCGCGCGCACCGAACACCGTTGTGGTCGAGAGCAATCCGGGCAGCGACGCGATTCTGACGGCGACCATGAGGAGCTGGGCCCATTCCTTGGTCGAGTCGGGCCACCGCCCGGAGATCACGAACCCCTTCAAGGCACCACGAGAATGGAACGGGGACACCCCGATAGGCCCGTCCGACCCAGTTTCCATCTCGACCTCCGCGCGATGACTCCGCTTGGAACAACCACACTGGCAAGTCCGAATAATTAAGCATGCCTGCGGTTTAGGCGCCGTGCAACACGACACGGTCAGCGGCGCAGACCTACTCACGCGGTCGAGCGAGGGCCGGACAAACGACTGGGGCGCCGCGCAACGCGCGACGCCCCCGCCGATCGAAATGAAGTCAGCCGAAAATAAGGCCCTGGGTTTTCGACGTCGCGGCCTCGTACCGCTTCTGCACGTCCGCCCAGTTGACGACGTTCCAGAACGCCTTGACGTAGTCCGCCTTGACGTTCTTGTACTGCAGGTAGAAGGCGTGTTCCCACATGTCGACCTGCAGCAAGGGGATGATGCCGAGCGGAACGTTGGCCTGCTGGTCGTAGAGCTGGAAGGTCAGCAGCCGGCTGCCCAGGGTGTCGTAGCCCAGGACCGCCCAGCCCGAACCCTGCAGCCCGTTGGCGGCCGCGCTGAACTGCGCGCGGAAGCGGTCGAAGGATCCGAAGGCGTCATCGATCGCGGCGGCCAGTTCACCGGTCGGCTTGTCGCCGCCGTCCGGCGACAGGTTCTTCCACCAGATCGAGTGGTTGACGTGGCCGCCCAGGTGGAAGGCGAGATTCTTTTCGTTCAGGAAGATCGCAGCGTGGTCCTCGTTGGCGCGGGCCTCTTCGAGCTTGGACAGAGCGTCGTTCACGCCTTTGACGTACGTGGCGTGGTGCTTACTGTGGTGGATCTCGTTGATCTGCCCGGAGATGTGCGGTTCCAACGCTGCATAGTCCCAGTCCAAGTCGGGCAGGGTGTATTCAGCCACGGCATTCCTTTCTTCGATTATCGTCTTGACGCTCAGTCGCGCGGCGCCGCCTCGCGGCGGCCGGCCGTTATCAACCCTGCTCCATGACCGCGCGCTCCGCAAGAACGACCCTTGTGAGCCGGAACGCGAATACCCGCTATGCGGTAGTTCAGAACAAGACGATGACCGCGAGCACGGCCAGCAATGCCAGGGCGATCAGCCCGGCGCGCAGCGCGGCGATGCTGTAGCTGTGATTCCACGCCGGGGAGCCGCAGTACGACTTCGACGGGCCCGGTGAACCCGGACCGAACGAATGCGTGGCCATCAATCGCCTTTCACCCCCGGTCACCTCGCGTCAGTGAGGTGAGTCACAAACACTTTTTGCGAACGCGATCATAGCGCTTTGTGGCGGGCTGAAGAAATATCGCGCTGAACTGCGGCTTGGCGAAGGCGGCCGGGCTCCAACGCCCGCTCCGGGCGCGGGGTTGATCCTCGGCCGGACGCGCTGCTCGCACGGGTGCTTAGTGAGGCAATCCATTTCGCTCAACGACCGCTCCGGGCTGTCTATGGCGTGCCTGACAACGCCGGGTGTTATCCACAGTCACACCACGGTCAGCCGCCAGAGGCTGTAGCGATGCTTTCTATACCCCGTGGGTCTATGTGGATAAACCTGTGGAAACTGTGGATAGTCGGCGGCGCCGCGCGGGTTGCCGATCCCGCTCCCCGCGACCGACGGCGACGGCCGCCGGGCGGGCCCGCGGCCGGCGGTCCCGAGGCCCGCACCGAGACGGCGTTAGTCTGGTCCGGTGATCCAGGTGTGCTCCCAGTGCGGCACCCGCTGGAACGTGCGTGACCGGCAACGCGAATGGTGTCCCCGCTGCCGCGGAGCCCTGCTGGCGCCCTCGCCGGACAGCCCCGCTGCCGATTCGCGCTGGAGTGCGCCGGGGGCCCCGGCTCCGGCCCGCCCTTCGAGGTCGCCCGGCTGGCAGCGCACGCCGCCGCGGCTACCGCCCGGCTATCGCTGGATAGCGGTGCGCCCCGGTGCCGCGCCGCCGGTGCGACGCGGGCGCCGTCCCCTCGGACCCACGCCGCGTTACACCGTGATCCCGCGCTGGGGTTTGGCCGACCGGGTCGAGCAGGCGCCTGCGGCGGCTGAGGCGGCCGCGCCGTCCGGGCCGTCGGCGCAAATCGTTCGCACCGCGTCCTTTGTGGGCGTGCTGGTACTCAGCATCGCCGCCCTGGTCTACGTGGTGCGCTACGTGCTGCTGGTGATCAACCGGAACACCTTGCTGAACACGTGGGTGGCCATCGGCGCCGACTGGCTCGGCGTGCTCGCCAGCGTGGGCGCCGGTGCGGCGGTGATCGCCGCCGGCGTGCTGCTGATCCGCTGGATGATCGCGCGCCGCGCCGCCGTCTTCGCCCATCACGGTCTGCCCGAGCCGCGCTCCACGCGGGCGCTGTGGGCCGGTTGCGTCGTGCCGCTGGCCAATTTGCTGTGGGCCCCGGTGTACGTGATCGAGCTGGCGCTGCTCGAGGAGCACTACGCCCGGCTGCGCGGCACCATCCTGCAGTGGTGGGTGGCGTGGATTTGCAGCTACGCCGTGTCCATCGCCGCCATCGCGACCAGCTTCGCCACCGACGCCCAGGGCATCGCCAACAACACCGTGCTGATGGTCTTCGCGTACCTGTTGGCGGCCGCCACGCTGGCCGCCGCGACCCGCGTCTTCGAGGGATTCCAGCGCAAACCCGTCGCACGTCCCGCGCATCGCTGGGTCGCGGTTCCCGATGACGGGCCCGCCGCGCCGGCGTCGGCCGACCCAGTTGAGTTGAAGGGGCAGGAACCGGCAGCATAGGGGTATGACGTGGGCCGACGAGGTGCTCGCCGGGCATCCTTATGTCGTCGCCCACCGCGGCGCTTCGGCGGCGCGGCCCGAACACACGCTGGCCGCCTACGACCTCGCGCTCAAAGAAGGCGCCGACGGCGTGGAATGCGATGTGCGGCTCACCCGTGACGGCCACCTGGTGTGCGTGCACGACCGCCGGCTGGACCGGACCTCGACCGGCGCGGGGTTGGTCAGCACCATGACCCTCGCCGAACTGCGTGAGCTCGAGTACGGGGCGTGGCACGACAGCTGGCGCGAGGACGGCACGCACGGCGACACCAGCTTGTTGACGCTGGACGCGCTGGTCTCGCTGGTGCTGGATTGGCATCGCCCGGTGAAGCTGTTCATCGAAACCAAGCACCCCGTCCGCTACGGGTCGTTGGTCGAGACCAAGCTGCTCGCATCGCTGCATCGGTTCGGCATCGCCGCGCCCGCGTCGGCTGACCGGTCCCGTGCGGTGGTCATGTCGTTTTCGGCGTCCGCGGTCTGGCGGAT
The DNA here is from genome assembly GCF_001672995.1 of Mycobacterium sp. 1482292.6. Classification (NCBI taxonomy): domain Bacteria; kingdom Bacillati; phylum Actinomycetota; class Actinomycetes; order Mycobacteriales; family Mycobacteriaceae; genus Mycobacterium; species Mycobacterium sp. 1482292.6. The sequence goes on from NZ_LZKV01000077.1 coordinate 21,036, forward strand.
CCGGCGGGCCGCCCCGCTGCTGCCCACGGTGCTGCTCGGCAAGACCGGGCGTTACCTGACCAGCGGCGCGCCCACCGCTATCGGCGCCACCGCCGTTGGGCCTTCGCTGTCGACGCTGAAGGAGTATCCCCAGCTCGCCGACCGGGCCATCGCCCAGGGCAGGGCGGTCTACTGCTGGAACGTCGACGATTACCAGGACATCGATTTCTGCCGCGACGTCGGGGTGGCCTGGCTCGCCACCCACCACCCCGGTCGCACCAAGGCGTGGTTGCAGGGCAACCGCGCCGGCGACGGCAGCGGCTAGCCCGGCCGCTATTGCGGTTCGTCCGCCGCGGCGGGAGGCACCGGCGCATCGGAAGCCAGCGCCTGGAACAACCGCTTGGCCGCATCGTGATTCCACACCACCACCGAGCCGGCGTCACCGCTGGTGAACTGGCCGATCGGCACGGTCATGGTGGTGGTCGACCCATGCAGCGCCCAGCCGAGCCGGGCCAGATCCCAGGCGTGGTCGCCGCGGTCGACGGTCAGCGCGTCGGTGGCCGCCCGCGGCACCGAATACCAGCGCCACGGGTTGAGCCACACCGCGGGGCTCCCGGCCCGATGCAGCAGCGCCGCCACGAACTGACGCTGGTTGACCATCCGGTCCAGGTCGGCGCGGGGCGTGTCGCGGGACCTGACGTAGCCCAGCGCGTTGCGCCCGTCGAGGGTGTGGCAACCCGCAGGCAGGTCGATGCCGGCCAACGGGTCGTTGAGCGACGTCGTCGGGCACACCGTCACCCCGCCCAGCGCGTCCACCAAGCCGGCGAACCCGCCGAACCCGATCTCCGCGTAGTGATCGAGGCGCAATCCGGTGGCCTGCTCCACCGTCCGCACCAGCAGCGGCGCACCGCCCATCGCGAACGCGGCATTGATCTTGTCTTTGCCGTGCCCCGGGATCGGCACGTAGGAGTCGCGCGGTATCGACACCATCGACGTCTGCGCTGCGGATCCGATGCTCGGCACGTGAACCAGCAGGATCGTGTCGGTACGCCCGTTACCGATGTCGCCGCCCGTGGCCAGGTCTTGTTGCTGCTCGGCGGTGAGGCCTTGGCGGCTGTCCGATCCGACGACCAGCCAGTTGGTCCCCCGGCCGGCCGCGGGCCGGTCCGGATAGTCGGCCAGCACCTCCTCGCGGTGCAGTTTGGTGTCGAACCAGATGGCCCCGGCGACGGCGCCCGCGCCGAGCAGCAGTGCCCCCACCAACAGGATCGACAGCACCGTCCGGAGCCAGCGGCGCTTGCGGCGCTTGGGTGACGTGCGCGGGGCCTGAGGTCGCGACGGCGCCGCCGCCCCGGGCGCCGACACGGCGGCGGGACGCGCCCTCGGCCGGTTCAGCGGCTGGGTCTCCGCCGTCGGCGACGGCGGCGGGCCGGCGTGGCGGTGGATCACCTGCGGCGGCTCGGGGCGCGGTGGCCCGGGCGGCCCAAGCGGGCGCCGAGGCTGGGGTGCGCGCTCGCCGTTCACCCGAGTAAACGTACGTGGCCGGCGCTCGGTCGCGCCGGTGCGCCGCGCGCTCGGCTAGCCGCGCGCCCGAAGCCCGTTGATGAAGGGGCAGCCCATCAGCACCCGGATCGCCTGGCTCAGGCCGGTCATGTCGTCGACCGGCTTATGGAACGGCAGCCGGACGTCGTGATCGCGATCGTCGCCCTCGACACGGAACCGGACGCCGTAGCGGTCCAGGCCCAAGGGCCGGACGTGCCCGCGCCGCAGCGGCGCGGGCAGCCGGGACACCAGCCGCGCGAGGACGTCGCTGTGGGCGGTGTCCAGGTGCCACAGCAGGCTCGACTCGAGCGCGCAGAACGGATCCGGGCGGGCGTCCAGCAGGTCGGCCACACTGACCGGCTCGGCGCCGGTGGTGTCGGTGACGACCACCGAGGCGGTCTCGAGCCGCAACAGGGTGTAGCGCGGCTCGTCGCCGCCGCCGGGCCTGCAGCGTGGGGTGTCGATGCCCAGCAGGGCGGGATTCGGGCACTCGGCGGCGATCAGGTCGAGCATGTCGAGGATCTCCGTCGGGTGTACCTCTTGGAGGCGACCGCGCACCCACACCAGCGAGCGGACCGGTTCGCGCAGCGGTAGGGGCGCGTAGTCGGTCAGCTCCAGCAGCGCCTGG
>NZ_LZKV01000078.1:0-27196 GCF_001672995.1 Mycobacterium sp. 1482292.6
GCGGTGCGCTGGCGCGGGTTGCCGGTGAGCACCGAGGCCGACAACCCGAGGACCGAGTCGAACAGCATGCCCAGCGCACCGCCTACCTCAAGATCGACTACCGCCACATCGTCCCGATCGAAAAGGAACTGCAGTTCGACGCGGGCGTCGATCGGGTGGACGGGCGCAAGATCTTCGTGTCGGGCCGGCTGACCGACGGTGATCGGTTGCTGACCGAAGCCGACGCGTTGTTCGTGCGGCTCAAACCTGGCCAGCCCTGAGCGGGGTCGGCCCCGATAGCATTGCAGCGATCGACGCCTCACACGACCAACCTTGGAGAACCAGCCTCATGAGCGCCCCCGCCAACCACGTCCCGCTTGCCCCTATCCGGGTGCCCGCCGGGACCACCGCGGCCGCCGCGGTCGGCGAAGCCGGGTTGCCGAGGCGCGGCACGCCCGATGCCGTCGTGGTGGTGCGCGACGACTCGGGAAAGCTGCGCGACCTGAGCTGGACGCCCGACGCCGACGCCGAGGTGGTCCCGGTGGCCGCCAACACCGACGAGGGCCGCAGCGTCATCCGGCATTCGGCCGCCCACGTACTGGCCCAAGCCGTCCAGGAGCTGTTCCCGCAAGCCAAGCTGGGGATCGGGCCGCCGATCACCGACGGCTTCTACTACGACTTCGACGTGCCGGAGCCGTTCACACCGGAAGATCTGGCCAAGCTGGAAAAGCGGATGCGCCAGATCGTCAAAGAGGGCCAGCTGTTCGAGCGGCGGGTGTACGAGTCCAAGGACCAGGCGCGCACCGAGCTGGCCAACGAGCCGTACAAGCTCGAACTCGTCGACGACAAGTCCGGCGACCCCGAAATAATGGAGGTCGGCCCCCCTGGTTCCAATGACGAACTCACCGCCTATGACAACCTCAATCCCCGTACCCGGCAACGGGTTTGGGGTGATCTGTGCCGGGGTCCGCACATCCCGACGACCAAGCACATCCCTGCGTTCAAGCTGACCCGAAGCTCGGCCGCCTACTGGCGCGGCGACCAGAGCAACGCCAGTCTGCAACGCATCTACGGCACCGCCTGGGAGTCACAGGAGGCGCTGGACGCCTACCTCGAGCTGATCGAAGAGGCCCAGCGCCGCGACCACCGCAGGCTGGGCGTCGAGCTGGACCTGTTCAGCTTCCCCGACGAAATCGGTTCCGGCCTGGCGGTTTTCCACCCCAAGGGCGGCATCATCCGTCGCGAGCTGGAGGAGTACTCGCGGCGCAAGCACATCGAGGCCGGCTACGAGTTCGTCAACACCCCGCACATCACCAAGGAACAGCTGTACATCACGTCGGGCCACCTCGAGTGGTACGCCGACGGCATGTACCCGCCGATGCACCTCGACGCGGAGTTCAACGCGGACGGCACGGTGCGCAAGCCCGGGCAGGACTACTACCTCAAGCCGATGAACTGCCCGATGCACCACCTGATCTACCGGTCGCGCGGCCGCTCGTACCGTGAGCTTCCGTTGCGGCTCTTCGAATTCGGCAGCGTGTACCGCTACGAGAAGTCGGGCGTGGTGCACGGCCTGACCCGGGTGCGCGGCATGACCCAGGACGACGCCCACATCTACTGCACGCGGGAGCAGATGCGCGACGAGCTGACCTCGCTGCTGCGCTTCGTGCTCGACCTGCTGGCCGACTACGGGCTCAACGACTTCTACCTGGAACTGTCCACCAAGGACCCGGAGAAGTACTCGGGCTCCGACGAGATGTGGGACGAGGCCACCGAAGTCCTGCGCGAGGTCGCCGTGGCGTCCGGGTTGCATTTCGTTCCCGACCCCGGTGGCGCGGCGTTCTACGGCCCGAAGATCTCGGTGCAGGTCAAGGACGCGTTGGGCCGCAGCTGGCAGATGTCGACCATCCAGCTCGACTTCAACATGCCCGACCGATTCGAGCTGGAATACACCGCGTCCGACGGGTCGCGGCAGCGGCCGGTGCTGATCCACCGCGCGCTGTTCGGATCGATCGAGCGATTCTTCGGCATCCTCACCGAGCACTACGCGGGGGCGTTCCCGGCGTGGCTGGCGCCGGTGCAGGTGGTGGGCATACCGGTCGCCGACGACCACGTGGAATACCTGGAAAGCATTGCCGCACAGTTGAAATCGCACGGGGTGCGGATCGAGGTCGACGCCAGCGACGACCGGATGGCCAAGAAGATCGTCAACCACACGAATCAGAAGGTCCCGTTCATGTTGCTGGCCGGCGACCGCGACGTCGAGGCCGGCGCCGTCAGCTTCCGGTTCGGGGACCGCACCCAGATCAACGGCGTGCCCCGCGACAGCGCGGTCGACGCGATCGTGAAGTGGATCGCCGATCGCGAGAATTCCGTGCCCACAGCCGAACTCGTGAAAGTGTCAAGTGGTGAGTGACTGTGAGTGATCGCCAACCGGCCGAGCAGGGCACCGACGACACCATCCTGGACAGGGGTGTCGGCGAGCAAGACCACCTGCAGCGGCTGTGGACGCCGTACCGGATGACCTACCTGGCCGAGGCGCCGCTGAAGCGCGACCCCAACTCGTCGAGCAAGAGCGAGCAGCCGTTCACCGACATTCCGCACCTCGCCGACGAAGACGGCCTGGTGGTCGCGCGCGGCGAACTCGTCTACGCCGTGCTCAACCTGTATCCGTACAACCCCGGCCACCTGATGGTGGTGCCCTATCGGCGGGTCTCCGAACTCGAGGATCTGACCGACCCGGAAAGCGCGGAGCTGATGTCCTTCATTCAGAAGGCAATTCGCGTCATCAAGAACGTGTCCCGGCCGCACGGTTTCAACGTCGGCCTGAACCTGGGGACGTCGGCGGGTGGCTCGCTGGCCGAACACCTGCACGTGCACGTGGTGCCGCGCTGGGGTGGCGACGCGAATTTCATCACCATCATCGGCGGGTCCAAGGTGATCCCGCAATTGCTGCGCGAGACGCGTCAACTGCTGGCCACGGAGTGGACGAAGCAACCATGAGCCGCGGTGGCGACGATGCAGCGGGGGTACCACCCGCTTGCGGGGGACGAAGCGATGAGGCGGGGGCGCCTCCCGCTTGCGGGGGAGAGCGGCGCGCATGAGTAGAGTGCCGTTCCTGTCGCGGGCGGCGTTCGCGCGGCTGACCACTCCGACCGCACGGGCATGCCTGCGGCTGGGATTGACCCCCGACGTCGTCACCGTCCTGGGCACCATCGTCGCGGTGGCCGGGGCGCTGATCCTGTTCCCGATGGGCAAGCTGTTCATCGGCACGCTGGTGGTCTGGTTCTTCGTCCTCTTCGACATGCTCGACGGGGCGATGGCCCGGGAACGCGGCGGCGGCACCCGATTCGGCGCGGTGCTGGACGCCACCTGCGACCGGGTCAGCGACGGCGCGGTGTTCTGCGGGCTGCTGTGGTGGATCGTCTTCGGCCTGCACGACAAGCTGCTGGCGGTGGCGACGCTGATCTGCCTGGTCACCTCGCAGGTGATCTCCTACATCAAGGCCCGCGCGGAAGCCAGCGGGCTGCGCGGCGACGGGGGCCTGATCGAACGGCCGGAGCGGCTGATCATCGTGCTGGTCGGCGCGGGAGTGTCGGACTTTCCCTACGTCGCCTGGCCGCCCGCGCTGCCGGTCGCCATGTGGGTGCTGGCGCTGGCCAGCCTGCTCACCTGCGCGCAGCGGCTGCACGCGGTGCGCACCTCGCCGGGGGCGACCGACCGGCTGGTCGGATCGGACGGCCCGTGATTCCCACTCCGCCGGGCATGAAAACGCTTGGGGCGCAACGCCGGATGGCCCGCCAGCTGGCCAGCCGGACGGTGGGCCGCCTGACGGGCGGGATGGGCGCCGACTGGGCATACGCCTCGGGGTGGATGGCGGTGCGGGCGATGCCGGAGTTCGCCGCGCGCAACGCCTTTGAGGCCGGGGCGCGCTATGCCGCCCGCGGCGGCGGCCCCGACCAGCTGCGCAAGAACCTGGCCCGCGTCATTGCTGTGCCGCCCGAGGAGGTGCCGGACTCGCTGATGCGGGCCTCGCTGGCCTCCTACGCCCGCTACTGGCGCGAGGCGTTCCGGCTGCCGGGCATGGACCTGGTTGCGGTGGGCCGCGCGCTGCACGACTCGGTGCTGGGGCGAGAGAACATCGAGGCGGCGCTGGCCAGCGGCCGCGGCGCGGTGATCGCGTTGCCGCACAGCGGCAACTGGGACATGGCCGGGGTATGGCTGGCGCAGACCCACGGCACCTTCACCACCGTCGCCGAGCGCCTCAAACCCGAGTCGCTGTATCGGCGCTTCATCGCCTACCGCGAGGGCCTCGGCTTCGAGGTGCTGCCGCTGTCCGGGGGAGAGCGGCCGGCGTTCGACGTGTTGTGCGATCGGCTGCGGGCCAACCGGGTGGTGTGCCTGATGGCCGAGCGCGACCTGACCCGCACCGGCGTGCAGGTCGACTTCTTCGGTGAGCCCACCCGGATGCCGGCCGGGCCGGCGAAGCTCGCGATCGCGACCGGCGCGGCCCTGCTGCCGGCGCACTGCTGGTTCGAGGAGCGGGGCTGGGGCGTCGACATACAGTCGCCGCTGGATTGCACCGGCGGCGACGTCGGCGCCATCACCCAGGTGTTGGCCGATCATTTCGCCAAGAACATCGCCGCCCGTCCCGAGGACTGGCACATGATGCAGCCGCAGTGGCTGGCCGACCTCCCGGAAGCCAAGCAGGCCCGGCTAAAGGACACCTGATGCGGATCGGGATGGTCTGCCCCTACTCGTTCGACGTTCCGGGCGGGGTGCAGTCGCACGTCCTGCAACTGGCCGAGGTGATGCGCGCCCGGGGCCATGACGTCAGCGTGCTCGCGCCGTCCTCGCCGCACGCCGCGCTGCCCGACTACGTCGTCTCGGCCGGCAAGGCCGTCCCGATTCCCTACAACGGGTCCGTGGCCCGGCTGCGGTTCGGGCCGGCCACCCACCGCAAGGTCAAAAAGTGGCTCGCCGAAGGCGAATTCGACGTGCTGCACCTGCACGAGCCCAACGCACCGAGCCTGTCCATGCTGGCCCTCAACATCGCCGAGGGCCCGATCGTGGCGACGTTTCACACGTCGACCACCAAATCGCTGACGCTGACGGTGTTTCAGGGCATCCTGCGCCCGATGCACGAGAAGATCGTCGGCCGGATCGCGGTCTCCGACCTGGCGCGACGCTGGCAGATGGAGGCGCTGGGCACCGACGCGGTGGAGATCCCCAACGGCGTCGACGTCGCCTCGTTCGCCTCCGCCCCGCCCCTGGACGGCTACCCGCGCGCCGGCAAGACCGTGCTGTTCCTGGGCCGCTACGACGAACCGCGCAAGGGCATGTCGGTGCTGCTCGAGGCGCTGCCCGGGCTGGTCGAGCGGGTCGATGACGTGCAGCTGCTGGTCGTCGGCCGCGGCGACGAGGACCAATTGCGCGTCGCGGCAGGCGAATTCGTGGACCGGATCCGCTTTCTGGGCCAGGTCGACGATGCCGGGAAGGCCTCGGCCATGCGCAGCGCGGACGTGTATTGCGCGCCCAACCTCGGCGGGGAGAGCTTCGGCATCGTCCTCGTCGAGGCGCTGGCCGCCGGGACGCCGGTGGTGGCCAGCGACCTGGACGCCTTCCGGCGCGTGCTGGCCAACGGTGACGTGGGCTGCCTGGTGCCCGTCGGCGACAGCGACGCGCTTGCCGATGCGCTGATCGCGGTGCTGGAGGATGATGTGCTGCGGGAACGATATGTGGCGGCCGGTTCGGCAGCTGTCCAGCGCTACGACTGGTCAGTGGTCGCCAGCCAGATCATGCGGGTGTACGAGACGGTCGCCGCGTCAGGCGCCAAGGTTGAGGTGGCCAGTTGATGACATGGCTGATTGTCGCCATCGCGGTCTTCGTCGCGGTGCTGGCGGTCGTCGGCGCCTGGGCCTACCGGACCGCCAACCGGCTGGACCGGCTGCACGTCCGCTACGACCTGTCCTGGCAGGCACTCGACGGCGCGCTGGCCCGGCGCGCGGTGGTGTCGCGCGCGGTCGCCATCGACGCCTACGGCGGCGCGTCCGAAGGGCGACGGCTGGCGGCGCTGGCCGACGCCGCCGAAGGCGCGCCCCGGCCCGCGCGGGAGAACGCCGAGAACGAGCTGTCGGCCGCGCTGGCCGTCGTCGATCCGGCGTCGCTGCCGGCCGGGCTGATCGCCGAGCTGGCCGACGCCGAGGCCCGGGTGGTGCTGGCCCGCCGCTTCCACAACGACGCGGTCCGCGACACCCTGGCCCTGGCCGAACGGCCCCTGGTGCGGCTCTTTCACCTGGGCGGCACCGCGGCGCTGCCGAGCTATTTCGAGATCGTCGAGCGACCACACGCGCTGGCCCACGGCGATCACGGCGTCCTCAACCACCGCACCTCGGCGCGCGTCGTGCTGCTCGACGAGACCGGCGCGGTGCTGCTGCTGTGCGGGTCGGACCCCGCGCTGGCCGAGCGGCACGCGCCGAAATGGTGGTTCACGGTGGGCGGCGAAGTTCAGCAAGGGGAGCGGCTGGCCGAGGCCGCCGCGCGGGAGCTGGCCGAGGAAACCGGCCTGCGGGTCGCGCCGGCCGAGATGATCGGGCCGGTCTGGCGCCGCGACGAGGTCTTCGAGTTCAACGGCTCGCTGATCGACAGCGAGGAGTTCTACTTCGTCTACCGCACCCGGCGGTTCGAGCCGTCGCGCACCGGACGAACCGAGCTGGAACGCAGCTACATCCACGGCCACCGCTGGTGTGACGCTGCTGACATCGCGCAGCTGGTGGCGGCGGGGGAGACGGTGTATCCCATGCAGCTATCCGGACTGCTCACCGACGCGGCCGCGCTGGCCGGCGGCCGCGCGCCCGGCCCGCTGCTGTCCATCCGCTGACTCCGCGTGGTGAACGCGGCCAAAGCGCCTCATTAGACTGGGTCGACAACGGTTGAAGGAGATCAAGCAGTGAGTACCGCCCACCCCCCGAACGGCAACGGGCGAACCGGGACGGCGCGCGTCAAGCGCGGCATGGCCGAGATGCTCAAGGGCGGCGTCATCATGGACGTCGTCACCCCCGAGCAGGCCAAGATCGCCGAGGCCGCCGGCGCCGTGGCCGTCATGGCGCTGGAACGGGTGCCCGCCGACATCCGCGCCCAGGGCGGGGTGTCGCGGATGAGCGACCCGGACATGATCGAGGGCATCATTGCCGCGGTGACCATCCCGGTGATGGCCAAGGCCCGCATCGGCCACTTCGTCGAGGCGCAGATCCTGCAGAGCCTCGGCGTGGACTACGTCGACGAGTCCGAGGTGCTCACCCCGGCCGACTACACCCACCACATCGACAAATGGAAGTTCACCGTGCCGTTCGTGTGCGGGGCGACCAACCTCGGTGAGGCGCTGCGGCGCATCAGCGAGGGCGCGGCCATGATCCGCTCCAAGGGCGAGGCCGGCACCGGCGACGTCTCCAACGCGACCACGCACATGCGGGCCATCGGCGGCGAGATCCGCCGCCTGACATCGCTGTCCGAAGACGAATTGTTCGTGGCCGCAAAGGAATTGCAGGCCCCCTACGACCTGGTCGTGGAGGTGGCCCGGGCGGGCAAGCTGCCGGTGACGCTGTTCACCGCGGGCGGCATCGCCACCCCGGCGGATGCGGCGATGATGATGCAGCTCGGCGCCGAGGGCGTGTTCGTGGGCTCGGGCATCTTCAAGTCCGGTGACCCCGCCGCGCGCGCTGCCGCGATCGTCAAGGCGACCACGTTCTATGACGACCCCGACGTGCTGGCCAAGGTGTCGCGCGGGTTGGGCGAGGCGATGGTCGGCATCAACGTCGAACAGATCGCGGAGCCGCACCGGCTGGCCGAACGCGGCTGGTAAAACTTCTCCGTGGCGATCGAAGAGATTCTTGATCTCGAGCAACTCGAGTTCAACATCTACCGGGGCAGCATCTTCAGCCCAGAGTCGGGATTTTTGCAGCGCACCTTCGGGGGGCATGTAGCCGGGCAGTCGCTGGTGTCGGCGGTGCGCACCGTCGACCCGCACTATCAGGTGCATTCGCTGCACGGGTACTTCCTGCGGCCCGGGGACGCCAAGGAGCGCACGGTCTTCATCGTCGAGCGCTCCCGCGACGGCGGGTCCTTCGCCACCCGGCGGGTGAACGCCATCCAGCACGGCGAAATCATCTTTTCCATGGGCGCCTCCTTCCATACCGACCAGGAGGGCATCCACCACCAGGACCCGATGCCGGCCGCGCCGCCGCCGGACGGGCTGCCGGGGCTGGACTCGATCAAGGTCTTCGACGACGCGGGATTCAAGCAGTTCGAGGAGTGGGACGTCTGCATCGTGCCGCGCGATCGGCTGCAGCTGTCGCCGGGTAAGGCTTCCCAGCAGCAGGTGTGGTTCCGCCATCGTGATCCGCTGCCGGACGACCCGGTGCTGCACATCTGCGCGCTGGCCTACATGAGCGACCTGACGCTGCTGGGATCGGCCCAGGTCACCCATCTCGACGTGCGCGAGCACCTGCAGGTGGCGTCGCTGGACCACGCGATGTGGTTCATGCGGGCGTTCCGGGCCGACGAATGGCTGCTCTACGACCAGAGCTCGCCGTCGGCCAGCGGCGGCCGCTCGCTGTGCCAGGGCAAGATCTTCACCCAGTCCGGTGAGATGGTCGCGGCGGTCATGCAGGAGGGGCTGACCCGCTTCAAGCGCGGATACCAGCCGACGTGAGCGCGCCGTGACCCATCCCAGGATCGGGGTGCTGGCGCTGCAGGGCGACACCCGCGAACACCTGGCCGCCCTGGGCGAGGCCGGCGCCGAATCGATGCCGGTGCGGCGGCGCAGCGAGCTCGAGTCGGTCGACGGGTTGGTCATCCCCGGTGGCGAATCGACCACCATGAGCCATCTGCTGGGAGATCTCGGGCTGCTGGAGCCGTTGCGGGGCCTGCTGGCCGACGGGCTGCCCGCCTACGGCGCCTGCGCCGGAATGATCCTGCTGGCCAGCGAGATTCTGGACGCCGGCGCGGGCGGGCGCGAGGCGCTACCGCTGCGGGCGATCGATATGACGGTGCGGCGCAACGCTTTTGGACGACAGGTCGACTCGTTCGAGGGTGACATCCCGTTCGCTGGGCTCGACGATCCGGTGCGCGCGGTGTTCATCCGCGCCCCCTGGGTGGAGCGCACGGGCGACGGCGTCGAGGTGCTGGCCAGCGCGGCCGGACATGGCGTCGCGGTGCGGCAAGGACGCAACCTGGCGACGGCGTTTCACCCCGAGATGACCGGCGACCGGCGCATCCACCACCTGTTCGTCGACCTCGTCACCGGAGGTGACGATTGACCGCACCGGGGCCGCCGAGCGTCACGCAGGAGTGACGTCCGGTAACGACTGCCATGCTGGCGTGACGGTCGGCGCATCGGGCGTCCACGTAGACTCGTCTGGCCACAAAAACAAGAGGACTTTCAGATAGGACAGCGATGAGCGGCCATTCCAAGTGGGCCACCACCAAGCACCAGAAGGCCGTCAAAGACGCGCGCCGCGGCAAGGAGTTCGCCCGGCTGATCAAGAACATCGAGGTCGCCGCCCGCACCGGCGGCGGTGACCCGGCGGGCAACCCGACGCTCTACGACGCCATCCAGAAGGCGAAGAAGACCTCGGTGCCCAACGACAACATCGAGCGCGCCCGCAAGCGTGGGGCGGGCGAGGAAGCCGGCGGCGCCGACTACCAGACCATCATGTACGAGGGCTACGGGCCCAACGGCGTGGCGGTGCTCATCGAGTGTCTGACCGACAACCGCAACCGGGCCGCCGGCGAGGTCCGGGTCGCGGTCACCCGCAACGGCGGCAACATGGCCGATCCCGGCTCGGTGTCCTACCTGTTCACCCGCAAGGGCGTCGTCACGCTGGAGAAGAACGGCCTGACCGAGGACGACGTGCTGACCGCGGTGCTGGACGCCGGCGCCGAGGACGTCAACGACCTCGGCGACAGCTTCGAGATCATCTCCGAGCCGACCGACCTGGTCGCGGTACGCACCGCACTACAGGACGCCGGCATCGACTACGAGTCCGCGGAGGCCAGCTTCCAGCCGTCCGTCAGCGTGCCGGTCGACGTCGAGGGCGCGCGCAAGGTGTTCAAGCTCGTCGACGCCCTGGAGGACAGTGACGACGTGCAGAACGTCTGGACGAACGTCGACCTGTCCGACGAGGTGCTGGCCGCGCTCGACGAAGAATAGGCCTGCGGCGTCAGGGTACGATATCCCACCCCTGGCCTGGATCTCCATTGCACCAGCGGGTTGACACCCAGGTCCCCGGGTCGGGGCCGCCGAGGACGGCGAGGCAACCACCCAGGACGGCCGTGATCTGGCCGTTGGGCTGCACGTTCCACCGCTGGCTGTCCCAACAGGCCACGAGGTGCGCCGCCCCCGTGCCGTCGGAATTCAGGCATTGCCCGGGAAAGGCCGCGCTCTCGAGTCGCCCGATACCGCTGAGAGTCCAACGCTGCGAGTCCGCACCGTTGCACGGGTTGACCACCACCGGGGCCAGCCATCCCGATCCCGGGCCGTCCACACAGGCATCGCCTAACCGGCTTCTCAACTGGACCGGACCATCGGCACTTGCCCCACCAGCACCGAGCATCGCGAGACCGAACACTGTGCCCAACAGCACGAGGGCCCGGCGCGCCTCGCCCACCAACCGCGGTTTCTGCATTTCGGTTCGGTCCTTTCGTTCGCGGAGACGACACGCCGGCTCAGGGTGGCCACTTTTCGCGGGCCCGACCCCGGTTTTAGTCGTAGCCGTGCCGCATGTCCTCGACGATGCGCGGATTGTCCAGGGTCGACGGCTCCACCGGCCGCGGGCCGATGTCACCGGAGAAGACGCCGGCGGCGTCGAGCACCGGCTGATTGAGGAAACGCAGCGGCGGCGCATTCGCGGGCACCCTCGGTGCGGGGGCGGCGTCGCCGCGCTGGGCCAGGGCGAATCCCCAGTCCCCGAACGTGGGCACGTGCACGTGATACGGCGTGACGGCGTAGCCGGCGGCGCGGATCGTCGACACCGTGCGCCAGTACGCCGTCGGGGTGGAGAAGGGGCTGCCCGCCTGCACCGCCATCAGCCCACCGGGGGTCAGCGCGCGGGCGATCAGCGCGTAGAACTCCGTCGAGTACAACCGGCCCAGCACCGGTGTGTCGGGGTCGGGAAGGTCGACGATGACCGCGTCGAAGCGGTCCACGTTCGGCCGGCGTAACCAGTTCATCGCGTCCTCGGTCACCACGGCCACCCGCGGGTTGTCCAACGAACCGCCGTTGGCGTTGCGCAGCGTGGTGCGCGCGATGTCGATCACCGCGGGGTCGAGCTCGACTTGCACGATCGTGGAAATGCCGGGGACACGCAGCAATTCGCGGGCCGCCAGGCCGTCTCCGCCGCCGAGCACCAGCACCGATCGCGCGCCTTGGGAAACCCCGCCGAGGGCGGGGTAGACGAGACTCTCGGTGTAGCGGTATTCGTCGCGGGTGGAGAACTGCAGCCCGCCGTCCAGATACAGCCGGGTGTCGTTGCCGCGGCGGGTCACCACGATCTCCTGATAGGCCGTGTGCCGGTAGGCGATGATCGGGTCCGCGTAAAGCCTTTGCCTGCTTGTGGTTTCGATGTCCGCCGAGCGCAACAGCAGGGTGGCCAGCAGCGCCGCGGCGGCGGCCAGCGCGCCCAGTGCCAACGCCAGCTGCCGTATCGAAACCACTTGGCGCAGAAGGAAAACCGCCACGACGGCCGCCGCGGCCAGGTTGATCATGCCGGTGGCCGCGGCGCCCCGGATCATCCCCAGTTGCGGCAGCAGCAGGAACGGCCAGACCAGCCCGCCCAGCAGCGCGCCCAGGTAGTCCGCGGCGTTGAGGTTGGCCAGCGTGCGGCCGGCATCGGCCGCCTGGTCTTCGTCGGGCCCTGTCCGGCCCCGGTGCAGCAGCGTCATCAGCAGCGGCACCTCGGCCCCGACCAGGCCGCCGATCAGCGCGGTGCCCACCGCCAGCACCCACGTCGACCCGTCCACGAACGCGAACGCCACGTACAGCGCCGCCGCCGACAGGCCGCCGACGATGCCCAGCAGCGCTTCGACGGCGATGAAGGTGATCGCGGCGTGCGCCAGCAGGGGTTTGACCACCAGGGCGCCCACGCCCAGCGCGGCGATGTAGCCCGCGACGATCAGCGACGTGGCGACGATGCCGCCGCCGTCCAGGCTCGCCGACAGCGTCAGCAGCGCGAGTTCGTAGATGATGCCGCACGCCGCGCAGGCCGCCACGGCGGCCAGCAACAGCGCCCGCCACCGCCCCGACGTCGCCGCGGGCCGCGTCGCCTCGGGCGCCCGCACCTCGCCCGCAGACCCGACCGCGCTCATGACACCGCCGCGGCGGTCACCCCTCCCACGGCGAGCAGTATCAGCGCCACCGCGAACGATCCCGGATGCAGCTCGGGCTCGTCGATGTGCTCGTGGAAACTGCCCGGGATCAGCAGGTGCATGGTCAACAGCGCGACGCCCAGCAGGATCACGCCCATCAACCCGTACACCGCCACGCCCACCAGGCCCTGGCCCAGCTGGCTGTAGCTGTTGGCGATCGCGGTGATGATCACGATCGTCAGCGCGATGTACATCGCGCCGGCGACCACCACCGCGTTGGGCCGGCGGTCGATGAACACCAGCTGGCGCAGCTTGCCCGGGGTCAGCACGTCGACCGCGTAAAACCCGACGAGCAGCACGGCCATGCCGACCGCGAAGTACAGGATGGTCGCGACCGCGCCCTTCAGCACGGGATTGAGGTCGACGGTGCCGATCTCGACGGCGAGATACATGGTGCTCTCCTTTGCGGTGGTGGGAGTCATTTGGTTCCGCCGGGGCCGCCGGGGGTGCCTCCGGCGCCACCCGATGGGGACCCGGGGGAAAACCCGGGGCCGAGGAAGATGAAGGCGCCGTGGCTGTATCCGGCGCTCAGGGGTTCGACGCGGATGCTGCACGGGTAGCCGCCGTCGGGCCCGACGATCACGATGTTGTTGCTGTAGCGCAGGTACTCGGTTTTGCCGTTGTCGGCCCGCGCGTTGGGTTCGGCATAGTCGGCGAGCGCGTCGGCCACCTGGTCGGGGGACCCGCTGCACTGGTAGCGAGTCCCGTTCACGTCGCGGGCGTATTCGTGATAGTGCCCGGCGACGTATGACCCGATGTTCTTCTGCAACAACATGATTCCGAAGATCAGGCACGCCAGGCCGGCGGCGCCCAGCACGCCGGCGATCACGAACAGGCGGTTGCGGCTCACGGGCGCCACCGGCTGGCCGTGTGGACCACCGTTCCGCCGTGCCGCCCCGGGTAGAGGTGCCAGGTCCGCCAGCGCCAGCCGGCGCCGTCGGCTTCGGCGGCCAGCACGGTCAGTGCGGCGTCGTCGCCGGGGAAGGTGCCGCCGAGCCAGCCCGCCCGGCGGGCGCACCGGGCGCGCAGGTCCCGTGCGAGCCGGCGAAAGCTCGCCTCGTCGTGGGTGTCGGTGCGCGACCGCAGGCGGTAGCCGGGCGCGTCGGTGCGCTCGGGCAGGTCGGCCCCGAGATTGCGCGCGGTGCAAGAGATTTCCTCCGAGAACGCCTGCTCCACCGCGACGACGTGGGAGGCCCCGAGCACCCCGAGCAGTAGCGCCGGGCCGCCGCCGGGGTGGTCGAGCCGGCAGCTGGCCAGCGGCGCGGGCACGGGTGCGTTGAGGGCCAGCCCCAGCCGGTCGCCGGATACATCGGCCGGGGTCACGGCGAGCTGATGAAGGGGCACCGACCTGACCTTCTGCGCTACGCCGGGCTGGGTGGGGGCGCCGAATACACGGTGATCTCGCCCGGCGAGACGGACTTGCCCGTCGAGACCTCCCAGGGCATGTCCGGGGCCCAGCGCTCGAACGAGAGCAGCGCCGACTCGTCGGCGTTGGTGCAGTCGACGAACTCCATCTCGCCGCCGGCCGGCAGGCCGGTGGTGCCCTCGGTGGTATAGGAGGCGCGGCCGCGTTCGGACTCGTGGAACATCACGCCGTCGACGACGTAGGGGTCGCCGGGCCGCAGCGGCACGTCCTTGCGGGTCACCCACAGCGCGAGTTCCAGGCGCCCGTCGTCCTCCTCGACGCTGAACCAGAGCGGCTGGTCGCCGCCCTCCAGCAGGTGCTCCCACCAGACGAAGGGGCCCTCGCGGAAGGTGACCGAACCGCGCACGATGTAGTCGGTACCGCCGTAGCTGACGATGGCGCCGGGCCCGAGCTGGCGCGGCCCGAACTGGGGCATCGCGTCGGCGGCGAGCGGATCCGGGCGCCCGCCCCGCTGGGCCGGCTGCTTGGGCCGCCGCAAAGCCACCACCAACACCACGATGGACGCGATGAAGAGCACCACGGCGATCATGACCAGCAGAGATCCCACGCCAACCCCTTCGTTGCCACCTTGCTCGAGCGAACGTGGGCTAAAGCTAACAGCTTTTTCGCGGGTTCGGCGCCGTAACGTCGCGGCGGGAATCGGGGGTGGCGCCGCGTGTCCTACCCGGGCCCGTCGGCGCCGGCCGCTAGGGTATCGAACAGCTGTTCTACTAGGTGGGAGCGGGAATGCGGGTGATGGGCGTCGATCCCGGCCTGACCCGATGCGGTCTGTCGGTCGTCGAAAGCGGGCGCGGGCGCACGGTGGTGGCGCTGGACGTCGACGTGGTGCGCACCCCGTCGGACGCACCGCTAGCCGAGCGGCTGCTGCGGATCAGCGACGCCGTCGAGCATTGGCTGGCCACCCACCAACCCGACGTCGTGGCGATCGAGCGGGTGTTCTCCCAACTGAACGTGTCGACGGTGATGGGCACCGCCCAGGCCGGCGGCGTGGTCGCGCTGGCGGCCGCCAAACGCGGCATCGACGTGCACTTCCACACCCCCAGCGAGGTCAAGGCCGCGGTCACCGGCAACGGCGCGGCCGACAAGGCGCAGGTCACCGCGATGGTCACCAGAATCCTTGCGCTGCAAGCCAAACCGTCGCCGGCCGACGCCGCCGACGCGTTGGCCCTGGCGATCTGTCACTGCTGGCGGGCCCCGATGATCGCCCGGATGGCCGCGGCCGAAGCGATGGCCGGCGAGCAGCGCGAGAAATACCGCGCCAAGTTGGGCGCCAAGCTGAAGGCCGCGCGATGATCGCCTCGGTGCGGGGCGAGGTCCTCGAGGTTGCGCTCGATCACGTGGTGATCGAGGCCGCCGGCGTCGGCTACCGGGTGAACGCGACCCCGTCGACCCTGTCCACGTTGCGGGCCGGGACCCAGGCGCGGCTGATCACCGCGATGATCGTGCGCGAGGACTCGATGACGTTGTACGGCTTCACCGACACCGATACCCGCGACCTGTTCCTGACGCTGCTGTCGGTGTCCGGGGTGGGGCCCCGGCTGGCGATGGCGACGCTGGCCGTGCACGACGCCGCGGCGCTGCGTCAGGCGCTGTACGACGGCGACGTCACCGCGCTGACCCGGGTGCCCGGCATCGGCAAGCGCAGCGCCGAACGGATGGTCCTGGAACTGCGCGACAAGGTCGGCGCCGCCGGGGCGGGCGGGGGAGCGTCGCCGGGTGCGGCGCTCAACGGCCACGCGGTCCGCGGGCCGGTGGTGGAGGCGTTGGTGGGGCTCGGGTTCGCCGTCAAGCAGGCCGAGGAAGCCACCGACAAGGTGCTGGCCGCCGAGCACGACGCCACCACCTCGGGCGCCCTGCGCGCCGCCCTGTCGTTGCTGGGCAAGGCCCGATGAGTCCGCACGACGTCGGCGACGACTACGCCGACCGGGAGGTCTCCGGCGCGCTGGCGTCCGGCGAGGGCGACATCGACGTCAGCCTGCGGCCGCGCTCGCTGCGCGAGTTCATCGGCCAGCCGCGGGTGCGCGAACAGCTGCAGCTGGTCATCGAGGGCGCCAAAAACCGGGGCGGCACACCGGATCACATCCTGTTGTCCGGTCCGCCGGGGCTGGGCAAGACGTCGCTGGCGATGATCATCGCCGCCGAGTTGGGGTCCTCGCTGCGGCTGACGTCCGGGCCCGCGCTGGAACGTGCCGGTGACTTGGCGGCCATGCTGTCCAACCTCGTCGAGCACGACGTGCTGTTCATCGACGAGATCCACCGCATCGCCCGGCCCGCCGAGGAGATGCTGTACCTGGCCATGGAGGACTTCCGGGTCGACGTGGTGGTCGGCAAGGGTCCCGGCGCGACGTCGATCCCCCTGGAAGTGGCGCCCTTCACCCTGGTCGGCGCCACCACCCGGTCCGGCGCGTTGACCGGCCCGCTGCGCGACCGGTTCGGTTTCACCGCGCACATGGACTTCTACGAGCCCGCCGAGCTGGAGCGGGTGCTGGCCCGCTCCGCCGGGATCCTGGGCATCGAGCTGGGCGGCGATGCGGCCGAGGAGATCGCCCGCCGTTCGCGCGGGACGCCGCGGATCGCCAACCGGCTGCTGCGCCGGGTTCGCGACTTCGCCGAGGTGCGCGCCGATGGCGTGATCACCCGCGATGTCGCCAAGGCCGCGCTGGCGGTGTACGACGTCGACGAGCTGGGCCTGGACCGGCTGGATCGGGCGGTGCTCTCGGCGCTGACCCGCAGCTTCGGCGGCGGCCCGGTCGGGGTGTCGACGCTGGCGGTGGCGGTGGGCGAGGAGGCCACCACGGTCGAGGAGGTGTGCGAGCCGTTCCTGGTCCGCGCCGGCATGGTCGCGCGGACCCCGCGGGGCCGGGTGGCCACCGCCCAGGCGTGGACGCACCTCGGCATGGCCCCGCCGGCCGGGGTCACCGGGCTGGGCCAACCCGGCCTGTTCGACTAGCGGCTGGTTCGGTGCCCGCCGGGCCGTTTCGCGGCCAAATCGTGACCTTTGCGCCCAGCGGGGTCCGGCCCTTCGCGCGGTCCGGCGTCCGGCCTGGTCAGACCCGCTAGACCGCCGCCGGTCAGGCGCCGGGCCATCCGTGTGCACCCCCGCTGCGACGGCCCCAGCAAACACGCGCGCGGCCGTCGACCGGTTACACCCCGGCATCGCCGGGTAACCAGGCTCACAGCAGCGATACCTGTTGAAGGAGGTTCCGATGAGGACCACGAGCGACGACTACGACCGACCCCGCGCGCTGTACATGCCACGCACCCGCGGCGCGCTAACCGGGCTACTGCTGATACTGCTGGGCGCGTGGGGCGCACTGGTGCCCTTCTTCGGGCCCAACGTCGACTGGGCGTACATGGCCGATCCGGCCTGGACGTGGACCACGGCCAAGGGCTGGCTGGAGGTGCTCCCCGGCGTCGCGACGGCGGTGGGCGGCCTGCTGGTGCTCATGTCCGGCAATCGGGCCAGCGCCGTGTTCGGCGGCTGGCTGGCGGTCGTCGGCGGCGCCTGGTTCGTGGTCGGCCGCGCGTTCGCGTCGACGCTCCGGATCGGCGATGTCGGCCAACCGGTGGCGGCGACGGACCTCAAACGCGCCCTGCTCGAGGTCACCTACTTCACCGGCCTGGGTGCGCTGATCGTGTTCCTCGGCGGCGCCGCGGTGGCGCGGCTGGCCGTGCGGCACGCGCGCGACGTCGTGGTGACCCACCCGGCGCCGGTCGCGGGCGAGGCCGTGCCGGCCGCCGAACCGGCCATGTACGACGAGACCCGCGGCGCGGCGCCGGCGCGGACCGACGCCGTCGCGGCCGGACCGCAGCCCCGCGGGCGCACGGGTGGCGGACTGTTCCGCCGGCGCACCGGCGAAGGCGGTGGCCTGTTCCACCGGCACCACCACGCGGGCGCCTGACCCGCTGAGTCGGCAAGGCCCCGGTAGCCCTCGGCTACCGGGGCCTTGCCGCGTCAGGCTGGCCCGGTCAACCCCCGATCGGTAGAGTTCACCGGCGCCCGAACAGCGAGGAGGAGCGATGATCGCCGCCGCATTGGTGTTCGCCGCGCTGGCGGCGTTGCTGCACGTCTACATCTTTGTGATCGAATCGTTGACCTGGACCTCGCCGCGCACCCGCGCCACCTTCGGCACCACCGCGGCCGACGCCGAGACCACCAAGGCGCTGGCGTTCAACCAAGGCTTCTACAACCTTTTCCTGGCCATCGTCACCGGCGTGGGCATCGCCGCAGTCGCGTTGGGGCACAGGGGCATTGGTGCGGCGCTCGTCTTCGCCGGCGTCGGGTCGATGGCCGCGGCGGCGGTGGTGCTGGTCGCGTCGGCGCGCGACAAGGCCCGTGCCGCCGCGACGCAGGGCGCGTTTCCCGCGATCGCGATCGTGCTCCTGTTGCTCGGCCTTCACTAGTAACACCAGTCTCACCAGCCTCAAAAGCCCCCGGCTAGCGGTGGCTTTCGTTTGCCGCGTGGGTTAGTAGTGGAAGGCGCTGGGTAACCATCCCAGGCCGGAATCAGACCCGGTATTCAACGAGGGGATGTCATGAAATACGCACAAGACGGCCAAACCCGCGGGCTGAGTATGCCGCGTTCGCGAGGCGCGGTCAGCGGATTGCTCCTGGTCATTTTGGGAGCTTGGGGGGCGTTAATACCGTTTGTTGGTCCGCACTTTAATTTCGCCTATACACCGGACCGGGATTGGGCGTGGAGCTCCGCCCGGGGCTGGCTGGAAGTGGCTCCGGGCGCGGCCACCGTGCTCGGCGGCCTGTTGTTGATCGTCGCGGGAAACCGGGTCGCCGCCATGCTGGGCGGCTGGCTGGCCGTGCTGGCCGGCGCCTGGTTCGTCGTGGGCGGCCAGGTCGCCCCGCTGTTGGGAATCGGCTCCGCCGGTGACCCGATCGCGGCGACCGAACGCAAGCGCGCGGTGCTCGAGGTCACCTACTTCTCGGGCCTGGGCGCGCTGATCATCTTCGTGGGTGGGGTCGTGCTGGCCCGCACCGCCGTGCGCCTGGCCCGCGACGTGCATCCGGTGGCGGCCGAACCCGCCGCGGCCCCCGGGGGCGTGGAGCCCTACCGGGATTCGGTTTACGAGCCCGCCGAGGTCTCCTCGGGCGCGCTGACCAAGCCGCGCGCCGCGGCGGACCCCGAGCCCAAGCGGGGCTGGCGCCGTAACCGCGCCGGCGCGGGGGCCGGCGCCAACGCCGCGTATCTGCGTTGGCCGCACCCGCAGCAGTAGTTCTGCGCCAATCAACAGCAATCGCCCAGTCCCGCAACGGGACTGGGCGATTGCTTGTTTGCCCTTACAGCAGTCCGAGCAACTGCAGGTTGGTGATGTACTTGACGATCACCGGCGCCGTGACATGCGGAATGTCTTTGTCGGGGCCGATTTTCGCTTCCTGCACCGCCGCGCGGAACACATCGGTGGGCGCCATCGAGCCGTTGATCGGCTTTTCCGGCTTCTGGTAGTTGTGCAACAGCGGCAGCAGCGAGTACTGACGCTGCCGATCCGGCAGGGCCCGCAGCGACGTCTCGAACCGCCGCAGCCATTCGGAGTAGTCGGCGATGCGCTCGATCGAGTACCCGGCCTCGACCAGCCAGTCGACGTACTCGTCTAGACCGATGCCGTCGTCGTACGGGTTCATCACGTGGTAGGTCTGGAAGCCGGTGTCGCTGTCGGTGATCTGCGTCCCCAGCGTCGAGATCGCCGCGGCGATGAACTCGACCGGCAGGCCGTCGTAGTGTGCCCGCTGCCGGTTGCCGTCGGCGTCGAGTTCGTAGAACGAACCGGGCGCGATACCGGTGGCGACCAGGCTCAGCATCAGCCGGGTGAACATGTCCGGCAGGTTGAGCTGACCGGAGTAGGTGGTGTCGGCCAGGATCATGTCGCAGCGGAACACCGAGACGGGCAGACCGCACAGGTCGTGCGCCTCGCGCAGGAGCACCTCGCCGGCCCACTTGCTGTTGCCGTAGCCGTTGGCGTAGTTGTCGTTGATCGCCCGGGTGGCGCTGATCTGCCGGATGTCGGCGTCCTCGACGAACTCACCCGGCTTGATCTGGTCGCCCACGCCGATCGTCGACACGTAGGTGTACGGCTTCTGCTTGGAGGTCAACGCGATCCGGATCAGCTCCGCGGTGCCCAGCGCGTTGGGCCCGAACAGCTCGCTGTAGGGCAACACGTGGTTCACCAGGGCCGCCGGGTCGACGATGATGTCGACCTCCTCGGCCAGTCGCTGCCAGGTTTGCTGGTCCAGGCCGAGGTTGGCCTCGCCCTTGTCGCCCGCGATCACCTCGAGGTGGTCGGCGGCCAGCTTCTGGTAGTGCGCCAGCAGTTTCGGGTCGCCTTCGGGAGAGCCCACGCCGAAGGTCTTGTCCAACCGGGCGCGCGCCTCCTCGTCGGAGCGGGCCCGCACCAGTGCGATGACCTTGCCGTCGACCATGTCCATCCGCTCGAGCCAGTCCAGCGCCAGGTAGCGGCCCAGGAATCCGGTCGCGCCGGTCAACAGCACCGTGCGCACCTCGGTCGCCGGCTTGGGCAGGCTCGGCGCGCCGGCCAGGACGGCCTCGTCGAGGAACTTGTCCAACGTGAGGTCACTGGCGTGCACCGTGGTGGCGCCGCGTCCGTGCACGGCCGCGAACGTCGGCCGCTTGGAGCCCTGGCGCTCGGCCTCGATGTAGGCGGCGATGGCCGCCAGGTCGTTGGCCGGGCTGACGATCACACCCACCGGCACGTCGACGTCGAAGATCTCGCGCAGCAGGTTGCCGAATGTCAACGCGGACAACGAGTCTCCACCCAGATCGGTGAAGTGGGCGTCGGGTGACAGGTCGCCGGCCGTCGCGCCCAGCATGGCGGCCGCGGCGCGGCTGACGGTCTGCAGCACCGGCGCCTGGGCGCCGCTGCGGCGCAGTTCGGCCAACTCGTTGGCCTGTCCGGCGGCCAGGTCGGCGTAGATCTGCTCGAGCCGTTCGCCGTAGTGCGCCTTGAGCTTCGGCCACGCCAACTTGCGGATCCCGGTCAGCAGACCGTTTTCCAGGCTGAACGGGGTGGTCTCGATGATGAAGTCACGCGGCACCTCGTAGGACTGCAGGCCGGTTTCCTTGGCGACCTTCTGCAGCGAGTCGGCGATCTTGGGCTTGAGCGACTCGATGTCATTGTCCGCCAACGCCTCTTCGGTCGGCACCACCACGGCCAGCAGGTAGGGCTGGGAGCTGTTGCCGTAGACGTAGATCTGGCGGATCAGCGGGCTGTTGCCGAACACCGCCTCGAGCTTGGCCAGCGTGACGAACTCACCCTGGGCGAGCTTGAGCACGTTGTTGCGTCGGTCGACGTACACCAGCCGGTCCGGGGCGATCTCGGCGAACACGTCACCGGTCCGGTAGTACCCGTCCTCGTCGAACACGTTCGCAGTGGTCTCGGCCCGCTTGTAGTAGCCGGGGAACATGTTCTCGGTCCGCAGCAACAGCTCACCGCGCGGGTGCGGGCGGTCGGTGCTGAAGTAGCCCAGGTCGGGAACGTCGACCAACTTGTAGTCGATCACCGGCGGACGCTGGATCTCCCCGTCGAACAACACCATTCCGGCCTCGGTCGAGCCGTAGCCGTCCATCAAGTGCATCTGCAGCAGCGACTCGGCCCACTTCTTCAGCTCCGGTGAGGTGGGTGCGGAGCCCGTCATCGCGAAGATGAACCGCCCGCCCAACAGGTACTGGCGCTGTTCCGCCAGCACCTCTTCCTCAACGGCCTCGCGATCGGCACCGCCGGCCAGACGGCGCTCGACCTGGCGCTGGAATTCGCCGTACAGCGTTTCCCAGATCCGCGGGACGAAGTTCATCTCGGTGGGCCGCACCAGCTCGAGGTCCTCGAGCAGGGTGGACAGGTCGCTGCGGGCCGCGAAGTAGGCGGTGCCGCCGTTGCCCAACGTGCCGTAGAGGATCCCGCGGCCCATGACGTGGCTCATCGGCATGAAGTTGAGGGTGATCGACGCGGCGCTCTCGCCGAACCAGTTCTTGCTGCCGCGCCGCCACATCTTGCCGACGTTGCTCTGCGGGTACATCGCACCCTTCGGGGCGCCGGTGCTG
The DNA here is from genome assembly GCF_001672995.1 of Mycobacterium sp. 1482292.6. NCBI lineage: Bacteria > Bacillati > Actinomycetota > Actinomycetes > Mycobacteriales > Mycobacteriaceae > Mycobacterium > Mycobacterium sp. 1482292.6. The sequence continues at coordinate 21,895 of NZ_LZKV01000078.1, forward strand.
CCCGAGGTGTAGATCAGCAGCGCGAGCGAGTCCTCGTCGGTCTGCTGCTCGGGAACCGGGGGTAGGTCCTTGCCGCGCTCCAACACGTCGGCGAGCTTCTCGACCACCACGTCGGTGCCGGCCAGCCGGGCCACGGCGCTCTCCACGGCCTCGCGCTGGTCGTCGACCTCGGGCTGGTAGTCGAACACGACGAGCTTGCCGGGCACGTGGTCGCCGGCCAGGATCAGCTCCACGGCGTCGGGCAGCTGGTTGACGCTCGATGCGATCAGGCTGGGCTCGGTCTCGGCGACGATCGGCTGCAGCGACGAGATCGCCGCGCTGGTCTGCAGCGGCACCGACACGGCACCGATGGTGCCCAGCGTGATGTCGATCGTGGCGTAGTCCACGCTGTTGAAGCCCAGCACGCAGACGCGGTCGCCGGGGCTCACCGAGTCGCTGGCCCAGGCGCGGCCGAGAGCCGAAACCCGTTCGCCCAGTTCGCCATACGTAATGGTCTCGAAGCGGGGGAGCAGCTCGGCGGTGGTGCGTCCGGTCTTGGCGTCCTTGACGAATTCCACGACGCGCTGCGCCAGTGCGGGCCGGTCGGCATAGCCGTCGAGCACGGTCCGGATGATCTGGGGCAGCCGCAGCCCGGCCTGCTCGGTGGCGGCGGTGATCGCCGGGTCCGGCCGGGCGGCGGCGAACTGGGGGTCGTTGGCAATGAGTTGCTCGATGCGGCGGTTGAGTTCTTCGTCGTGAATAGCAGTCGACATAACAGATCCCTTGCAAATGAAAGTTAGCGAGTCAAATTGCGCTGTCCGCGCTGACATATAGAACGTTAGCTAAAGTAAAGGTATTCCACCATGATCTGGCGTTTGTGGTGTTTGTGAGATTGCCCACGCGCGGTGGGAAGTCCCGGTCTACAGCTCGCGCAGCAGGCCGCCGAGGATGTCGATGCCCTCGGCCAGCAGCTCGTCGCTGATGGTCAGCGGGGGCAGTAGCCGGATGATGTTGCCCCACATGCCGCACGTCAACACGATCACGCCGGCGGCGGCGGCCGCGACGGTCAGCTTCTGGGTCAGTTCCTTGTCGGGCTCGGCGGTTCCCGACTTCACCAGTTCGATGGCGATCATGGCGCCCCGGCCGCGCACGTCGCCGATCCGGTCGTCGCCGGCCTGCAGACGCAACAGCGGCTCGGTGATCAGGCGTTCCAGCCGCTGCGCGCGCTCGATCAAACCGTCGTTCTCGATCGTCTCGATGGTGGCCAACGCCGCCGCGCAAGCCAACGGGTTTCCGCCGAAGGTGCCACCCAAACCGCCGACCTGCGGGGCGTCCATGATCTGCGCCCGCCCGGTGACCGCCGACAGCGGCAGTCCGTCGGCGATGGCCTTGGCGGTGCAGATCAGGTCGGGTTCGATGCCCTCGTGCTCACACGCGAACATGGCGCCCGACCGCGCGAATCCGGTCTGCACCTCGTCGGCGATGAACACCACGTCGTTCTTGTGGCACCAGTCCAGCAGGGTGGGCAGGAAGCCCTCGGCCGGAACGATGAACCCGCCCTCGCCCTGGATCGGCTCGATGATGAGCGCGGCCAGGCTGTCGGCGCCGATCTGGCTCTCGATGATATTGATGCTGCGCGCGGCGGCCTTTTCCCCGTCGGTGGCCAGTTCCTTGTCGACCAGACCGTCCCGATAGGGGTAGGACAGCGGCGCGCGGTAGATCTCCGGCGCGAACGGGCCGAAGCCGCCCTTGTAGGGCATCGACTTGGCGGTCAGCGCCAGGGCCAGGTTGGTGCGGCCGTGGTAGGCGTGGTTGAACGCCACCACGGCGGGCTTGCGGGTGTAGGCGCGCGCGACCTTGACGGCGTTCTCCACCGCCTCGGCGCCGGAGTTGAACAGCACCGAGCGCTTCTCGCCCGAACCCGGGGTGATGCGGTTGAGCGTCTCGGCGACGGCGACGTAGGACTCGTAGGGCGTCACCATGAAGCAGGTGTGGGTGAACGCTTCGACCTGCGCGCGCACCGCTTCGACCACCCGGGGTGACGAGTTGCCGATCGTCGTCACCGCGATGCCGGACCCCAGGTCGATCAGCCGGTTGCCGTCGACGTCCTCGATGATTCCGCCGCCGGCGCGCGCCACGAAAACCGGCACCGACACGTTCACCGCGTGCGACACCGCCGCGGCCCGGCGCTTGCTCAGTTCCAGCGATGCCGGACCGGGGATCTCGGTGACCAGCTGGCGGGTCTGCTCGAGGCTGGCCACCACAAAACTCCTCCCCGCGGCGCGCGTGTCACGTCGCATCAAAAGCCTATCGAGCTTGACCCCGGCGGGCACTGCGTGCACCGTGGCGGTCGGTCGCGACCCGTGGCCTGCCAGACTGAACGGGCACACTGGACCGTTACGAGGTGCGCGACGCACGAGTCCTACCGGCACCCAGCCGTAGTAATGCCCCGTATGCCGAAGAATATTTACGACGAAAGACAGGCGCGTCCATGCAGAGTCTGATCCTGTTCCTGCCGTTCCTGCTCATCATGGGCGGGTTCATGTACTTGGCATCGCGCCGTCAGAAGCGCGCGATGCAGGCCACCATCGACCTGCACGAGTCCTTGCGCCCGGGCGATCGGGTGCACACCACGTCTGGCCTGCAGGCCACCGTCGTCGCCATCACCGAGGACAACGTGGATCTGGAGATCTCCCCCGGGGTGGTGACCACCTGGATGAAGCTGGCGATCCGTGACCGGATCCTGCCCGACGACGACGAGGACCTGGCCGACGGCGACGACCCCGCCGACGAGGGCTCGATCAGCAAGGATTCCTGACGGCCGATCGCCACCCGGCGGACCGCTTGCGCAACCGGTAATCGAGGGCCACGTAGGCTCTCCTCCGGGGTAAGTAACCGATATTCGAGGAGATAGAAGGAACGTGGCATCGTCTTCGGCGCCGGTGCACCCTGCCCGCTACCTGTCGGTCTTCTTGTTATTGCTCGTCGGCGTCTACCTGTTGGTGTTCCTCACCGGGGACAAGCGAGCCGCTCCGAAGCTCGGTATCGACCTGCAGGGCGGCACCCGCGTCACGCTGACCGCGCGCACCCCGGACGGGTCGAAGCCCAGCCGTGAGGCGTTGGCGCAGGCCCAGCAGATCATCGGCGCCCGGGTCAACGGGCTCGGCGTCTCCGGTTCGGAGGTCGTGGTCGACGGCGACAACCTGATCATCACCGTCCCCGGAAACGACGGCAACGAGGCGCGCAACCTGGGCCAGACCGCCCGGCTCTACATCCGGCCGGTGCTCAACTCCATGCCGGCCCAGAGCGCGGAGCCCAAGCCGGCGCCGCGCCAGCCCGCGCCCGGCCAGCCCGCTCCGGGACAACCGGCGCCCGGCCAGCCCGCTCCGGGACAACCGGCGCCAGCACAGCCGGCTCCGGGACAACCGGCTCAGCCGGCTCCCGCGCACCCGGGTGCCCAGCCCCGGCCGTATCCGCAGGACCCGCCCCCGACTCCCAGCCCGGCACCCAGCCCCGCGCCAGCGCCAGCGATCGGGGCACCCGCACCGGCGCCCGCGCCCGGGGGTCCCGCGGCCGAGGCGCCGCCCGGGGAACAACCCGCGCCGCCCGACCCGCGCAAGGAACTCGCCGACCGCATCGCCGACGAGAAGAAGTGGCGCCAGAGCACGCGTCAGGGCATCCAGTTCCTGGCCCTGCAATTTCAGGCGACGCGCTGCGACAAGGAAGACATCCTGGCCGGCAACGACGATCCCGCCCAGCCGTTGATCACCTGCTCCACCGACCACAAGGTCGCCTACCTGCTGGGGCCGTCGATCATCAGCGGTGACCAGATCCAGGACGCCAGCGCCAGCCAGAACCAGCGCGGCATCGGCTACGTTGTCGACCTGCAGTTCAAGTCCGCCGCGGCGAACACCTGGGCCGACTTCACCGCCGCCCACATCGGCACCCAGACCGCCTTCACGCTGGACTCGCAGGTGGTCAGCGCGCCGATGATCCAGGAGGCGATCCCCGGCGGCCGCACCCAGATCAGCGGTGGCGATCCGCCGTTCACCGCCGCGACGGCCAAGCAGCTGGCCAACGTCCTCAAATACGGCTCACTGCCGCTGTCCTTCGAGGCCTCGGAGGCCCAAACCGTCTCGGCGACACTGGGATTGACCTCGCTGCGGGCGGGCCTGATCGCGGGCGCCATCGGCCTGATCCTGGTGCTGGTGTACTCGCTGCTCTACTACCGGGTGCTGGGACTGCTCACCGCCCTGTCGCTGGGCGCTTCCGGCGCAATGATTTTCGCGATCCTGGTGATCCTGGGTCGCCAGATCAACTACACCCTGGATCTGGCGGGCATCGCGGGTCTGATCATCGGTATCGGTACCACCGCCGACTCGTTCGTCGTCTTCTTCGAACGCATCAAAGACGAGATCCGCGAAGGCCGTTCGTTCCGGTCCGCGGTGCCCCGAGGCTGGGTGCGGGCCCGCAAGACCATCGTGTCGGGTAACGCCGTCACCTTCCTGGCCGCCGCGGTGCTCTACGCCCTGGCGATCGGCCAGGTGCGCGGCTTCGCCTTCACGTTGGGCCTCACCACCGTCCTCGACATCGTGGTGGTGTTCCTGGTGACCTGGCCGCTGGTGTATCTGGCGTCCAAGTCCCCGACGCTGGCAAAGCCGGCCTACAACGGCCTGGGCGCCGTTCAGCAGGTGGCCCGCGAACGCCGGGCTTCGGCGCAGGTCAAGACGGGACGGGGATAGCGCATGACTTCCTCCAAAGCCTCCAAGGACGCAACCGAGCTCACCGAAGCCTCCGAGGGCGCCACCGAGTTGACCGACGGCGCCCCGCACCACGGGTTCCTGTCGCGCCTGTACACCGGCACCGGCGCCTTCGAGGTGGTCGGGCGGCGCCGGCTGTGGTTCGGCATCAGCGGCGCGATCGTCGCCGTCGCCATCCTGTCGATCCTGCTGCGGGGCTTCACCTTCGGCATCGACTTCAACGGCGGCACGACGGTGTCGATGCCGGCCGCCGGGAAGACGGGCACCGTGCAGACCTCGCAGGTCTCGGAGGTGTTCCACCAGGCCCTCGGCAAGGATCCGGAATCGGTGGTGGTCGTCGGCAACGGCGCCGGCGCGACCGTGCAGATCCGCTCGGAGACGCTGACCAACGATCAGACGACCAAGCTGCGCAACGCCCTCTTCGATGCGTTCGGACCCAAGGGCGCCGACGGCAAGCCCAGCAAGCAGGCGATCAGCGACGCGGCGGTCTCCGAGACGTGGGGTGACCAGATCACCGACAAGGCGCTGATCGCGCTGGCCGTGTTCTTGGTGCTGGTCGGCGT
>NZ_LZKV01000079.1:0-26356 GCF_001672995.1 Mycobacterium sp. 1482292.6
CGCGCCGCACGGTGTACTTGCGCACCCACGACTTGAGCAGCCGTGAGTTCAGCTTGGACATCGACGACAGCGGCAGGGCGGCCAGGCTCTCGGAGATCCAGCCGCCGTTGGTGCGGCCCGGGCCGACAAGCTGGGCGACGGCGTGCTTGCTGTTGTCGCCGACGAGCACCGCCAGCACCAGCGCGCGGCGTCGCTCCCGGTGATCGGCCGGGATGTCGTAGACCACCGCCGTTGCCAGCACCAGGAACGCGGTGGCCTCCAGGAAGGTCACCGTTTCGGCGGCGGCGGCGGACAGGGCGCTGATCGTGCCGATGCCGGGGATGGTCGCCGCGGCCCCCACGGCAACACCGCCTGCCGTCACGACGGCCAGGTAGCGCTTGTGCAGCTTGGCCAGGATCTCGGCCGGGCTGGCGTTGGGGTGCGCGTTGCGCAGCCGGGTCACATAAGCCTCGGCGGCCGGGCCCTGCAACCGCGAGCTTCGCTCGATGACCTGCGCCAACGCGCGCGCGGACATCTTGGGCCGACCGTTGTCGGCCCTCGGTGCCGACCCCGAGTCGGACATCGTGAAAAACCGGTTCGGCGACTTGTTCCGTCGAGCCCGCATATCGTCTCTCCTGCAAATGGCGTTCTTTCAGGCTAACGCGCCCGCGGGAAATCCCGACGAGTTATGCCGCCCGACCCGATCCTCGGCCGTCGGCCTCTTGCCGCACCGGGAATAATGCAGGCTGGATGTTGCGACGGTCCGCGCCGTTTCTCGGTCCCCATGCTGTTTACCCGCCGGGTAACGCCTGCGTGGGCCGGTCCAGGCCGATCAGATGGGCCGAGACGACTGAACGGCATCGTCGGGAGCGAAACGAGGTGGGGTGGATGAGCACGGCTACGCCCCGCACGCCCGGGGGAGGGCGCGCGGGATCGGCGTCGCCCCGGGCCGCCAACCGCTGGGACTTTCTCACCCGGAGCTCGCCGCAGTCACAGAACCCCTGGAACCCGCTGTGGGCGATGATGATCGGCTTTTTCATGATCATGGTCGACTCGACCATCGTCGCCATCGCCAACCCGACCATCATGGGCAGCCTGCGCATCGGCTACGACACCGTGGTCTGGGTGACCAGCGCCTACCTGCTGGGCTACGCGGTGGTGTTGCTGGTGGCCGGGCGGCTGGGTGACCGGTTCGGACCCAAGAACCTGTATCTGATCGGGTTGGTGGTGTTCACCGTCTCGTCGGTGTGGTGCGGGCTGGCGGGCAGCGCGGCCATGCTGATCGCGGCGCGCGTCGTGCAGGGCGTCGGGGCCGGGCTGCTCACCCCGCAGACCTTGTCGACCATCACCCGCATCTTCCCGGCGGAGCGGCGCGGCGTCGCGGTGAGCCTGTGGGGGGCCACCGCCGGGGTCGCCAGCCTGGTGGGCCCGTTGGCCGGCGGTGTCCTGGTCGACAGCCTGGGATGGCAGTGGATCTTCTTCGTCAACGTCCCCATCGGCGTCCTCGGGCTGGGGTTGGCGTACTGGTTGATTCCGGTGCTGCCCACCCAGTCGCATCGCTTCGACCTGGTCGGGGTCACCCTGTCCGGGATAGGGATCTTCCTGATCGTGTTCGGGCTGCAGCAGGGGCAGGCCGCGCACTGGCAACCCTGGATCTGGGCGTTGATCGTCGCGGGCGTCGGATTCATGACGGCCTTCGCGTTCTGGCAGTCGCTGAACGCCCACGAGCCGCTGATTCCGTTGGTCATCTTCAGCGACCGCGATTTCAGCCTGTGCAACGTCGGGGTGGCCATCATCTCGTTCGCCGCCACGGCGATGATGCTGCCGCTGACGTTCTACGCGCAGGCCGTGTGCGGGCTCTCGCCGACCCGCTCGGCCCTGTTGATCGCGCCGATGGCGATCGCCAACGGTGTCTTCGCGCCGTTCGTCGGCAAGATCGTCGACAAATACCATCCGCAGCCCGTGCTCGGTTTCGGTTTCTCGGTGCTGGCCATCGCGCTCACCTGGATCACCTTCGAGATGACACCGACGACGCCGATCTGGCGGCTGGTTATGCCGTTCTTCGCGATGGGCGTCGGGATGGCGTTCGTGTGGTCACCGTTGACGGCCACCGCGACGCGTAACCTGCCGCCGCACCTGGCCGGCGCGGGGTCCGCGGTGTACAACTCCGTGCGCCAGCTCGGCGCGGTGCTCGGCAGCGCCGGCATGGCCGCGTTCATGACCTGGCGGATCACCGCCGAGATGCCGCGCCAGCCGTCCGGCGACGCCGTCGGCGAGGACGCGCTCGCCCTGCAGTTGCCTGCGTTCCTGCGCGATCCGTTCGCCGCCGCGATGTCGCAATCGGTGTTGTTGCCGGCGTTCGTCGCGTTGTTCGGCATCGTCGCGGCGCTGTTCCTGGTGGGCTTTGCGCCCTGGTCGGGTGACGGCAGGGGCGGCGACGATCCGCTGCGACCCGACGACGACGTCGACGACGACTACGACGACGACGAGTACGTGGAATTCGTTCTGGTGCGCGAATCCGACGTCGAGCGCAGACGCGACCCCGAACCGCCCCGGCCGCCGGTCGACCGGCCGCGCCCGGCGTCCGCCGCAGTGCCGCGCCGCGGCCCGGCCGCGCAGCCCGAACCGATCGGCCACGCCCACAACGGGTCCCATGTCGACAGCGGCAAACGCCTGCGTCAGGTGGCGGTGCGGCGCTCGCCCAAGCCCCTCCCGCCGGGCGAGCGGCTCACCCGGCCCCCGCGCCGGCCCCATAGCGGTTCCGCGGGACGGTATCTCCCCGACGGTGAATCGCCGCGCGGTCACCATCACCGCTCGAATCCCGACGACGATCCCACCGGCTCGGGCCGGCACTCCTCGACCGGTTAGCCGGACCGCCGACCCGGCTGCGTGAGCGCCAGGAACGCGCCCAGGTCGATCAGGCCCGCGGGGGTGGCGGGCAGATACTCGGTCAGCGACGGCGAGCGCACGATCACGGCCGCAAACTGGGCCCGGCTCACCGCGACGTTGAGCCGATTCCTGTTGAGCAGAAACGAGATTCCGCGCGGCACCACGTCCGTGGACGACACGGTCATCGAGATGAAGACGACGGGCGCCTGCCCGCCCTGAAACTTGTCGACCGTCCCCACCCGCACCCCGTCGAGCCCAGCGGCGGCCAGCCGGCGGCGCAGCAGCGCCACCTGGGCGTTGTAGGGCGCCAGCACCAGCACGTCGGCGGCCGTCAACGCCCGGGTGCCGTGTTCGTCGGTCCATGACGCGCCGAGCATGCGGTCGATCTCGGCGACGATCGCGCCGGCCTCCTCGGGGCTTTCGGTCGAATTTCCTTGGTGCTCAACCGAAAGCAACTGCAGGCCCGGTCGATACCCGTCGAGGCGTCGGGCGGCGGTGCATTCGTGGGACTGCAGTCTGTCGTCGTAGGACAGCGCCGACACGGCGGCGCACACGGCCGGATGCATGCGGTAGGAGAGGTCCAGGAAGTAGCCGCGTGCGTCGGGCAGGGTGCGCTGACCGTCGACCAGCCACTCCAGCGCGGAGCTGTCCACCGGCTCCGGGTGCGTGCCCTCGCTGACTTGCGGCAACTGCGCAGGGTCGCCGAGCAGCAGCAGGTTGGCGGCGGCGGGTGCCACGGCGATGGTGTTGGCCACGCAGAATTGGCCGGCCTCGTCGATGACCAGCAGATCCAGGCTTCCCGGCGGTATCCGATTGGCGTTGGCGAAATCCCAAGCGGTTCCGCCGATCACACATCCCGGCGTGTCGGCGAGAAACGCGGCGTACGCGGCGCCGTCGATCTCCCGCCAGCGCGGGGCGTGGTGGTCGTAGCGCTTCTTCGCGATCCGGTGCGGATCCAGGCCGGCGTCGATCACGCAGTCCAGCACGTTCTCCACCGTGACGTGTGATTGCGCGACGACACCGATGCGCCAGCCGCGTTGGATGACCAGGTGGTGGATCACGCGGGCGGCGGTGTGGGTCTTGCCGGTACCGGGCGGCCCGTGCACCGCCAGGTACGACGAGTCCAGATCGAGTAGTGCCGCGGTGATGTCGGCGACGGTGTCGCCGCTGCGCGGGAGCGCAATGCCGCCCCGGGTGCGTGGCGCGCGGCGCAACAGCACGTCGACGATGGCGCTGTCGGGTAGGTGCGGCAAGCCGTCGGCCACCGTGGCGGCGGTGGCCTCGATGGACTCGCGCAGGGCGGTCGTCGGGATCGGTGGGCCGGGAGTCAACGCGAACGGCAGCTGGTGAAAGGTGTTGCCGTCACCGCCAACTCGCTCCAGGACCACCACTTCGGTGGGCACCGCCACATCGTCGGTCTCGACGACCGAGGCCCGCCCGGCCGCCCGCCGGTCCGGGCTGTCGCTCATGCCGGGCGGCGCCGGCGGGTGATAGAGCGCGAAGACGTCGCTCTTCAAATCCCCGCGCGCCAGCTCACCGCGCAGCCGCAGCCGCCGCTGCGGTTTGCGTGCCCGCGGCGGCGTGTGCCAGTCGAGGGCGACCGACGCGTGGTCGACGACGAACACGTCGGTGTTGTCGGCCCACTCCTCGATCGGGAAGTTCAGCCGGTCGAAATGCGCCCACCAGAAGGGTTTGTCCTCGCGCCGGTGGTAGCCGCGCGCCGCGCCCAGCAGCGCCACCGCGGTCTGCTGCGGGGTCCGGTCGTCGATGCCGGCCGCTCCGCTGAATGCGGACAGCGTCACCGCCAGTCCGTCGCGGTCGTCGACGGTGTTGCCGTCGGCCACCGGCTGGGCACCGACCGGTACAACGCCGGATTCGTAGGCGCGCAACATCAGCCAGTTCCGCAGTTCCTGCGTCGACCGGCAGTCGTAGTGGTTGTAGTCCTCGATCTCCTTGAGCACGGATGCCGCCTCGTCGCCACGCCCGTCCTCCCGGAGTTCGCAGTACCGGGCGTAGGAGGTGATCGAACCGGTGGCGGTGGTCACGTCACCCGCGCGTAGTTGGGCGCCCATGTAGAGCGGCTCGAGCGCCTTGAGGCTGAACGACTCGGCGCCCACGCGAATGCTCCTGCGCACCAACGGGTAAAGGTCGACCAGCGTCCCGCTGCGCAGCAGTTCGTCGACTTCGTCCTCGCCCACTCCGTAGCGCCCGGCGAGCCGCAACAAAGCGGTTTTCTCGTAGGGCGCGTAGTGGTAGATGTGCATGTTGGGCCGGCGTTTGCGGCGTTTGGCCACCAGCGCCAAGAAGTCGATCAGCGCCTTGCGTTCCTCGGCCCGGTCGTGCGCCCACAGCGGGCGGAACTTGCCCGTCGGCCCGGCTTCGAGCACACCGAACAGATATTCCAGCCCCCATTCGCGACCATCGGTGGTCCACAGCGGGTCACCCTCGAAATCGAAGAACAGGTCTCCCGCGTCGGGCTCGGGCAGCAGGGCCAGCGGCTGCGGGTCGATGACCTCGACCTGGGGAACGCCGGTTTCCCGTTGGCGCACCTGTAATTTCGCCTGGACGGTCAGTTTGTCCAGCACGCCGCCCGCCAGGTCGGGCACCGGCCCGCGATGCTCGGCCAGCTCGGCGACCGTGCTGATGCCCGCGTCAAAGAGCTTGTCGCGCTGGCCCACTCGCAGGCCGGCGACCAGTAACACGTCGTCGGCCGCCCGCAGCTGTTCGAGGCATAGGGGACAGTGAAAGCACGCGGCCACGCCGTCGTCGTCCCAGCGCACCGCCGCGCCGGCGGCGTAGTGGTCGTCGAGGAGGCGCTGCAGCCGGGCGCGCTGGGAGCGGTAGACCGGGATCAGGTCGCAGGTCCGGTGCCGCACCGCGGTCCCGTCGCCCAGCCGTAGTTCGGCCTCCGGCGCGACCGGGACGCCCGAGGCGGCCAACGCGTCGGCGTAGGCGGCCACCTGCAACAGCGCGGTGACCTTGGCCGAGCGGGCCAGTTTGGTGTCCACGACGCGATACCGCTGCCCGTCGCGGATCAGAAAATCGGCGAAGCCGACGAAGCGGCCGTCGAACATGGCGGCTTGATAGATCACCGGCGCACGGCCGGCGACGGCGCGGCCGGTGGCTTCCGCGGCCGCGGTCAGGCCGGCGGGCGTGTAGGCGGGGCGGCCGATGATCGCGACGTCCTGCCCGAACCGGTCGCGCAGCGAAGCCAGTTCGCGCCGCTCGTGTTCGCTACCGAGGGCGGCCGTCCGCGTGAGCAGTTCGTCCTCTACGGTGACCGCCGGGCCGCGCCCCAGCTTCGCGTCGAAATCCCGCAGCAGCGCGTATTCGCAGCGGGCCGCGGCGGCCAGATCCGATGCGCTGTAAACGATGCTGTCGCCGGAGACCAACACTCGAGCCACAGTAGGCCAGCGCTCCGACATGACGGTCGCACCGGTCGGGCGTGCCCGGAGATCAGTGGGCGGGCGTATTGCCGATCAGCTCGACGGCGTTGCCGTTCCAGTGGAATTTCACATTGGTGTTCAGGCCGTTGATCCCGCTGGGGTAGGTCAGCGCCACGGTGTCGCCCGTGGTTTGCGCGGGGTCGACGCCGTTGAATCCGTAGGTGTCGGGCACGCCCTGGGGGATGAACTGGCCGAGGTGAAACAGCACCGCACGGGTGGTCGGGCTGACCGCGTTGGTGTTGGCCTTGATGATGACGGCCGAGAGCTGCGCGCACTGGTTGTAGTTGCCGGCCAGCGGTTCGGGGTTCCAGGGCTGCTGGCTGCGCGGGTCGCGGGGCAGCTCGGACACCACCTTCGCGATGGTGGGCGAGGCGAGGTTGACCGCGCAGGGGTCGGCCGGCGGGGCGTTGCCGGGCTGGGCGGCCGCCGACGGGGTGGCCGGAGCCGTGATCGACGCGGTCTCCGACGTCCTGGCCGGCGGCGTCTTGGCGACGGTGGAGTCGCTCGAACCGCAGCCGGCCAGAGTGAAGGCGATGAGAGCGATAGCGGCCGAGCCGGTCAGTGGCTCGGTACGACAGGGCAACGACCACACATCTGGGCACCGTACCGTCATCGGGTGCGAGGTCGTGGCAGGCATGGCCGGGTGTGCCGATGATCACCTGATCGGCCGCCTGGCCATAGACCCGCAGCGCTCAGCGTCGCTGAGCTCGCGTCACCACGGGGCCCTCGGGTGGTGACCCGTAGCGCTCAGCGTCGCTGAGCTCGCGGTCACCACTAGACTCCTTGGACGATGACCCTCCCGGACAGCTCGACTGAAGCTGCCTCACCGACGTTTGCCGACCTGCAGATCAATCCCTCGGTCCTGCGGGCGATCGCCGACGTCGGCTACGAATCGCCCACCGGCATCCAGGCCGCGACCATCCCGGCGCTGATGGCCGGCTCCGATGTCGTCGGGCTGGCCCAGACCGGCACCGGCAAGACCGCCGCGTTCGCGATCCCGATCCTGTCCAAGATCGACGTCACCAGCACCGCCACCCAGGCGCTGGTGCTCGCCCCGACCCGCGAACTCGCCCTGCAGGTGGCCGAGGCGTTCAGCCGGTACGGGGCCCACCTGCCCAAGATCAACGTGCTGCCGATCTATGGCGGCTCGTCCTACGGCGTGCAGCTGGCCGGGCTCCGCCGCGGCGCCCACGTGGTGGTCGGCACACCGGGCCGGGTGATCGACCACCTCGAGCGCGGCACCCTGGACCTGTCCCACGTCGACTACCTGGTGCTCGACGAGGCCGACGAGATGCTCACCATGGGCTTCGCCGAAGAAGTCGACCGCATCCTGTCCGAAACCCCGGAATACAAGCAGGTGGCGCTGTTCTCCGCGACCATGCCGCCGGCGATCCGCAAGATCACCACCAAGTACCTGCACGATCCGCTCGAGGTCAGCACCAAAGCGAAAACCGCTACCGCCGAGAACATTTCGCAGCGCTACATCCAGGTCGCCGGCCCCCGCAAGATGGATGCGCTGACGCGGGTGCTGGAAGTCGAACCGTTCGAGGCGATGATCATCTTCGTCCGAACCAAACAGGCCACCGAGGAGGTCGCCGAAAGGCTCCGGGCCCGAGGCTTTTCGGCCGCAGCCATCAACGGGGACATCCCGCAGGGCCAGCGTGAGCGAACCGTGGCCGCCCTGAAGGACGGCAGCATCGACATCCTGGTCGCCACCGACGTGGCCGCGCGCGGGCTGGACGTGGAGCGGATATCGCACGTGCTCAACTACGACATCCCGCATGACACCGAGTCTTATGTGCACCGGATCGGGCGCACCGGCCGGGCGGGCCGCTCGGGAACCGCGCTGCTGTTCGTCTCCCCGCGCGAGCGTCACCTGCTCAAGGCGATCGAAAAGGCCACGCGCCAAACGCTCACCGAAGCCGAATTGCCCACCGTCGAAGACGTCAACGCCCAGCGGGTGGCCAAGTTCGCCGACTCCATCACCACCGCGCTCGGTTCTCCGGGGATCGACCTGTTCCGCAAGCTGGTCGAAGACTACGAGCGCGAGCACGACACCCCGATGGCCGACATCGCCGCCGCGCTGGCGCTGCAATCCCGCGACGGCGAGGAATTCCTGATGGCGCCCGAACCGCCGCCGGAGCGGCGCGAGCGGCGCACCGAACGTCGCGACCGCCCCGAAAGGCCAAGGAACGCAAAGCCCTTCGCCACCTATCGCATCGCGGTGGGTAAGCGGCACAAGATCGGCCCGGGTGCGATCGTCGGCGCCATCGCCAACGAGGGCGGGCTGCATCGCAGCGATTTCGGCCACATCGCGATCGGGCCGGATTTCTCCCTGGTGGAATTGCCGGCCAAGTTGCCCAAGTCGATCTTCAAACGCCTTGAGCACACCCGCATTTCGGGGGTATTGATCAACTTGCAACCGGAGCGGTCGTCCGCCAGGCCCCGCAGCCAAGACGGTGGGAAGCCGCGCAGGAAACACGGCGGATGACGCTGTCCGAAGAACAAGACGCCCAGGGCGGCCTCGAGCAGACCTCTCGCGTCGACCGGGTCGCCTCGCTGACCGGGATCCGCGCGGTCGCCGCGCTCCTCGTCGTCGGCACCCACGCGGCCTACACCACCGGTAAGTACACGCACGGCTATTGGGGCCTGGTCGGTTCCCGGATGGAGATCGGGGTACCGATCTTCTTCGTGCTCTCCGGCTACCTGTTGTTCCGCCCGTGGGTGAAGGCGGCGGCGAAAGGCGGTCGTTCGCCGTCGCTGAGTCGCTATGCGTGGCACCGGGTTCGGCGCATCATGCCCGCCTACGTCGTCACGGTGTTGTTCGCCTACGTCCTCTACCACTTCCGCAATGCCGGGCCCAACCCCGGCCACAGCTGGCTGGGCCTGGCGCGCAACCTGACGCTGACGCAGATCTACTGCAACGGCTACCTCGGCAAGTACCTGCACCAGGGGCTGACCCAGATGTGGAGCCTTGCGGTGGAGGGATCGTTCTACGTCATCCTGCCGCTGCTGGCCTACCTGCTGCTGGTGGTGATCTGCCGGCGACAATGGCAGCCGAAGTTGGTGCTCGGCGCGCTGGCGGGGATGCTGTTGATCAGCCCGGCCTGGCTGGTGCTGGTGCACACCGATCACTGGTTTCCCGACGGGGCACGGCTGTGGCTGCCCACCTATCTGGCGTGGTTCCTCGCCGGCATGATGCTGACCGTGCTGCAGGAGATGGGGGTGCGCGGCTACGGGTTCGTGGCCATACCGCTGGCGGTCATCTGCTATTTCATCGTGTCCACGCCCATCGCCGGCGCGCCCACGACCTCCCCGGCGACGCTGAGCGAGGCGTTGTTCAAGACGTGCTTCTACGCCGTCATCGCCGCGCTCGCGGTGGCACCGCTGGCCCTGGGCGACGACCATGGTTGGTATTCGCGGGTACTGGCCAGCCGCCCGATGGTGTGGCTGGGGGAGATCTCCTACGAGATCTTCCTGATCCACTTGATCACCATGGAATTCGCGATGGATTACATCGTCGGCGCGCGGGTCTACACCGGCCCGATGCTGTACCTGTACGTCGCGACGCTGGTGGTGACGATCCCGCTGGCGTGGCTGCTGCACCGGTTCACCCGCGTGCGGGAGTGACCACGCCGGCTAGTCGCGGGCGGACACCGGCGTCACGATCGGGACGACGAATTCCTCGATCATCGCCCGCTCCTCGGCTTCGTCACGGCCCGGGTGGGTCAGCAGCGAAACGATCACCCGCACCATCCAGCGGCCGCGGCGTTCGATGACGGCGGGATCGTCGGGTCCCAGCGATTGCAGGAACGCCACCGCCAACGCCGCGATGACGTCGGACTGTCCGGCCAGTTCGCCACCTACCGGCGGGCGGGTGGTGGCGAACCAGGATGCCAGCGCCGGGCTTTCGCGAACCATCGCCAGCGTGACGAGGATGCTCGCGACTAGCCGTTCGTGCGGGTCCTCGATGTCGCCGGTGCGCGCGATGATCTCGCGGCCCAGCCGGTGGGTTTCGCGGTGGACGTAGGCGGTTCGCAGCGCCTCGCGGTTCTCGAAATACCGGTATAGCGTCGCGCGGGAACAGCCTGCGGCGCGGGCGATTTCGTTCATGCCGATCGAGTCGGAATCGCGCTGGGTGTAGAGCCGCTCGGCGGCGTCGAGGATCCGGTCGGCGGCCGCCTCGGTCCGGTGCGTGCCCAGCCAGTCGTTGCCTGCCATCAGGACGTCGTCCGGATCGGCACCGACAGCGGGCGCCGGACGTAGCTGCCGCCGGCCCAGACGATGCCGGATTCGTCCACCTCGAAGTCCGGGCACCGGGTCAGGAGTTCGGTCAGTGCGACTCGCGATTGCATCCGCGCGGCGGCGGCGCCCAGACAATGGTGTGCGCCGTGGCTGAACGTCAGGATGTTGCGGGGGCAGCGGGTGATGTCGAGTTCGCCTGCGTCCGAGCCGTATTGGCGTTCATCGCGGTTGGCCGAGCCGTAGAGCAACAGCACCCTGCGCCCGGCCGGAATGGTGGTCTCGCCGACGGTCACGTCCCGGGTGACCGTGCGGGCCAGGCCCTGCACCGGCGAGGTCACCCGCAGCAATTCCTCGACGGCATCGGGAATGCGGTCGGGGTCGTCCACCAACAGCTGACGCTGGTCGGGTCGTTCGTGCAGCAGCGGCATGGAACCGCCGAGCATGCCGGTGACGGTGTCGTTGCCGCCGGTGACCATGGTGAACGTGAACGCCAGGATCGACAGGGTGCCGGCGATGTCACCGTTGGCACCGACCCCGGCGGCCACCAGGTGCGAGATGGTGTCGTCCTCGGGTTCGGTCCGGCGCCGTTCGATCAACCCGGTGAAGTAGGCCATCATCGACCCGACCGCATCGCCGACGGTCTCCAGGGCGCCGGCGACGCCGCCTTCGGCGGTGTTGGCCGCGACGATGGCCTGGGTCCAGCCGTCGAACTGGGCCAAATCCTCCTCGGGCACACCGAGATAGTGGGCGACCACCATCGACGGCAGCGGCTTGAACAGCTCCGCGACGATGTCGCCACCGCCGGCCGAACGCAACCCCTCGATGCGCTCGACGACGAACTCGGTGACCTTGGGCTCCACCGCCTCCACCTGCCGCGGGGTGAAGCCCCGCGACACCAGCTTGCGGAACTGCGTGTGTACCGGGGGATCCTGCATCACGAACGGTGGATTGTCCTGCAGCCCAATCAATTCCAGGTCGTCATAGTTGACGGTCAGACCCTTGGCGGAGGAGAAGGTTTCGTGGTCGCGGGCCGCGGCCCACACGTCGGCGTGCCGGGAGAGCACGTAGTAGTCATGCTCGGGGTGGTTGGCCGGCACGACGTGGTGCACCGGGTCGTGGTCGCGCAGCGCGCGGTACATCGGCCACGGGTTGGGCCAGGTGTCGGCGGTGGCCAGCTGGAAAGCGACCGGCGCTTCGTGAGACATAACAGCAGCCATGTCTCATTCGTACGACAGTCGTGACGATATGTCAACCCTGCCGCACGCCGGGCGCCCCGCTGGCCGGGCGCCCACCACCGAGCGCCCGGCTGGCCGGGCACTCGAGAGCAAAGGCCTAGATAGCCGCGCCCGGGTTCAAAATGCCCTGCGGATCCAGCGCCTGCTTGATGCGCCGGTTGAGGTCCATCACGTCGGGGCCCAGATAGCCGGCCAGCCAGGGCCGCTTCAACCGGCCGACGCCGTGCTCGCCGGTGATGGTGCCGCCCAGGCCGACGGCGAGATCCATGATCTCGCCGAACGCCAGGTGCGCGCGTTCGGTCATGTCAGCGTCGGCGGGGTCGTAGACGATCAGCGGGTGGGTGTTGCCGTCGCCGGCGTGCGCGATCACCGAGATCATCAGGTCGCGTTCGGCGGCGATGCGCGCGATCCCGGTCACCAGGCGGCCCAGCGCCGGCAGCGGCACGCCGACGTCCTCGAGCAGGAGCGACCCCTTGGCTTCGACGGCCGGGATGCAGAACCGCCGGGCCACGACGAACGCCTCGCCCTCGTCGGGATCGTCGGTCGAAAAGACTTCCGTCGCAGCGTGTTCCGCGAATACCTCGGCCATGATCTCGGCGTCCTCGCTGCCGGCGCGGCCGCGCTCGTCCGATCCGGCCACCAGCATGGCGGCCGCCTCGCGGTCGAGATCCATGCGCAGGGTGTCCTCGACGGCGTTGATCGCCACCGAATCCATGAACTCCAGCATCGAGGGACGAAGCCGCGCGGTGACGCCGAGCACCGCCTCGACCGCATCCTCGACCGTGGCGAAGCTCGCCACCACGATGCTGGACGCGTTCTGCTTGGGCACCAGCCGCAGTGTCACCTCGGTGACGACGCCCAGGGTGCCCTCGCTGCCGACGAACAGCTTGGTCAGCGACAGGCCCGCAACGTCCTTCAACCGTGGCCCGCCCAGCCGCACGGCCGTGCCGTCGGCCAGCACCACCTGCATGCCCAGCACGTAGTCGGTGGTGACGCCGTACTTCACGCAGCACAGCCCGCCGGCGTTGGTGGCGATGTTGCCGCCGATGCTGCAGATCTCGAACGACGACGGATCGGGCGGATACCACAGGCCGTGCTCGGCGACGGCCTTCTTCACCTCGGCGTTGAACAGTCCCGGCTGGCATACGGCGGTGCGGGTCACCGGGTCGACGGTGATGTCGCGCATCTTCTCGGTGGACAGCACGATGCCGTCGTCCAGCGCGGTCGCCCCGCCGGACAGGCCGCTGCCGGCACCGCGGGTCACGACGGGCACCCGGTGGGCGGTGGCCCAGCGCAGCACGGTCTGCACGTCTTCGGTGCGCCGCGGCCGCACCACGGCCAGCGGCTTGCCGGCCGACGGGTCGAAGGCGCGGTCCTGGCGATAACCCTCGGTGACGGTCGGGTCGGTGACCACCATCCCGTCGGGCAGATCTGCGATCAGACTGGCCAGGGCGTCAGAGCTCACGGCCCGATCCTAAGCCCGTGTCACGGGCCGGGGTCCTCGGCGAACTCCGGCGCGCGGTCCAGATCCCGCAGGGACGGCAGCCGGCAGGCCGCCAAGCCGATCAGCAGGATCGGCACCGCCAGCGCCAGGAACGTGACCTGCAGCCCGGCGGCGTCTGTCAACGGGCCCGCGACCAGCAAGCCCAACGGTCCCGCGGCGTACGTCAGGCCCGACATCACCCCGACCACCCGACCACGCAGGCGATGCGGCGCGCGGGTCTGCATGACGTAGTTGTAGATCGGCTGGATGGGGCCGTAGACCAGGCCGGTTACGCCGCACAACACCAGGATCACCGGCAATGGGGGCAGGAACGCGATGCCGGCCGTCGCGGCACCGAAGGTGAGGGTCGCGGTCAGCACCGCCGTGCGCCGCCGGGTGTATCTCGACACCACGGCGTAGCCCAGCGCGCCCACCACGCCGCCGACCCCGAGCGCCATCAGCGCCCACCCCAACTGGGCGGGTTGGTGCTGGTCGGCGAAATACTTTGGAAACAACACGCTTTCCATCGGCAGGTACAGCGCGGTGACGAACAAGTCGATCAAGCCTAGGGTGCGCAGCACGCGCAGGTTCCAGACGAACCGCATCCCTTCGGCGACGCCGGAAACCAGTCCCACCGGGCGGCTCGCCTCCTGTGGCCTTCCGGCGCCTTCCAGCCGCAGTCCCCCGATCGCCAGGAAGGACAAGCCGAAACAGCCCGCCGTGACCCACATCGTGTTGATGCCGCCCAGCGTGGCGATCATCAACCCGCCGATGCCGGGGCCCAGGATCAAGGCCAAATTCAGGATCGCCTCGTAGCTGCTGTTGGTGCGGTCCAGGGACCAGCCCGCGCGGGCGGCCGCCTCAGGCAGCATCGACTGACGCGCCGTGGTCCCGGCGGGATCGAAGGCGGCCGCGCAGCAGGCCAACACAGCCAGCTCGGCGACGTTGATTGCTTCGGCGGCGAAGAACCAAGCGGTCAGCGGCACACCGATGACCGCCATGCCGGACAGGGAATCGGAGACCAGCGACACCCGGCGGCGTCCGAAGAAATCGACCGCGGTGCCGGCGATCAGCGTAGAGAGCACCAAC
The DNA here is from genome assembly GCF_001672995.1 of Mycobacterium sp. 1482292.6. Taxonomy (NCBI): domain Bacteria; kingdom Bacillati; phylum Actinomycetota; class Actinomycetes; order Mycobacteriales; family Mycobacteriaceae; genus Mycobacterium; species Mycobacterium sp. 1482292.6. The sequence goes on from NZ_LZKV01000079.1 coordinate 14,367, forward strand.
GGCAGCGTCATGGCAGCGGCCACGATCGAGGCGTCCTTGGCGCTGTCGTGGTGCTGCAGTGCCAGCCATGGGAAGGCCACGATCGAAATGCCGGTGCCCGTCGTTGCAAGCAGCGTCGCGAACAGGATCAGGGACGCCGGGCCGCGGCTCGTATGGCTCATGAATATCGCGGGAAATGTAACCGCAAACCGACGGCGCGAGCCACTGGATTTCGTGGTCACCCTGACGGAATGCAGGATGTTCATGTGCTCGCCCACCCACGTACCGGCCAGGAGTTCGGCTCACCGGTCGGTGCCGGCACCGGATGGCCGGGCGATCCGGCCACCCCGCAGACCCCCGTGGCGGGCGACGCCGCCGCGGTCGCCGAACTCGCCGAGCGCGCCGGCTCGATTCCCGAAATCGACGCTCTGGTCAGCGTCTGCCGGGCCTGCCCGCGGCTGGTCGACTGGCGCGAGGACGTCGCCGTCGTCAAGCGTCGGGCCTTTGCCGACCAACCGTATTGGGGGAGACCGGTGCCCAGCTGGGGGTCGGCGCGGCCCCGCTTGCTGATCGTCGGATTGGCGCCCGCCGCCCACGGCGCCAACCGGACGGGACGGATGTTCACCGGCGACCGCTCGGGCGACCAGTTGTACGCGGCGCTGTACCGGGCCGGGCTGGTGAACCAACCGACCAGCGTCGACGCCGCGGATGGCTTGCGGACCAGGAACATTCGCATCGTCGCGCCGGTGCGGTGCGCGCCTCCCGCCAACGCGCCGACGCCGCAGGAGCGCGACACCTGCTGGCCCTGGCTGCGGGCCGAATGGCGGTTGGTCTCCGCGGATGTTCGCGTGGTGGTGGCCCTGGGCGGATTCGGCTGGCAGATCGCGCTGCGGCTACCGGGCACCACGACCGGGCGAAAGCCCCGGTTCGGCCACGGCGTCGTCGCTGATCTCGCGCCCGGTGTACGACTGCTCGGCTGCTACCACCCAAGCCAGCAAAACATGTTCACCGGTAGGTTGACACCAGCAATGCTCGACGACGTCTTCCGTGACGCTAAGGAACTGGCAGGAATCAAGTGACCGACGTTCTGGTATCCGGCGCCAGCGTGGCTGGTGCGGCGGCCGCGTTTTGGCTTGGGCAGCATGGCTTTTCAGTCACCGTGGTGGAGCGCCATCGGGGGCCGCGGCCGGGCGGTCAGGCGATCGACGTGCGGGGGCCGGCGCTGACGGTGCTCGACCGGATGGGGCTGCTGGGCGCCGCCCAGAAGCGCAAGACGCAAATCCGGGGCTCGTCGGTCGTCGACCGTGACGGCAACGAGTTGTCCCGGGACACCGAGTCGACACCGACCGGTGGCGCCATCGACAGTCCCAACATCGAGCTGTTGCGCGACGATTTGGTCGAATTGCTTTACGGCGCAAGCCAATGGTCGGCCGAATACCTCTTCGACGACACCATCACCGCCCTGGACGACGACGGGACGGCGGTCCGCGTGACCTTCGAGCACGCCGCGCCGCGCAGTTTCGACCTGGTCATCGGCGCCGACGGATTGCATTCGAACGTGCGGCGTTTGGTCTTCGGGCCCGAAGACGACTTCATCGAGAGGCTGGGCACCCACGCGGCGATCTTCACCGTGCCCAATTTTCTGGACCTGGACTACTGGCAGATGTGGCACTACGGCGACTCCACCATGGCGGGGGTATACAGCGCGCGTAACAACGCCGAGGCGCGGGCCATGTTGGGCTTCATGGACACCGATCTGCGGATCGACTATCGCGACACCGAGGCCCAATTCGCCGAGCTTGCGCGGCGGATGGCCGACGACGGCTGGGTCCGTCCGCAACTGCTGGAGTACATGCGCAGCGCGCCGGACTTCTACTTCGACGAGATGTCGCAGATCAAGATGGATCGCTGGGCGCGGGGCCGGGTGGCGCTGGTCGGTGACGCCGGCTACTGCTGCTCGCCCCTGTCGGGCCAGGGCACCAGCGTCGCGCTGCTGGGTGCCTACATCTTGGCCGGCGAACTCAAGGCGGCCACCGAGGGCGAGACGCTCGACCATGCGGCCGGCTTCGCCAACTACCACCGCGAGTTCAGCGACTACGTCAAGCGCAACCAATGGCTGGTCGTGGACAACATTCCGGGCGGCGCGCCGATACCCCAGGAGGTGTTCGACCGCATCGTCGCCTCGATCACCCTCAAGGAGTACTGAGCCGAGCGGGAACGTTTGCCGGCCCGCGCGCGTTGACGCCAACGTGCGTCTTTCCGTCCTTGATCTCATCCCGGTGCGCACCGACCAGACCACCGGCGACGCGCTGGCGGCCACCGTGCAACTGGCCCAGGCCGCGGATCGGCTGGGCTTCACCCGCTACTGGGTCGCCGAGCACCACAACATGCCGTCGGTGGGTGCCACCAGCCCACCGGTGGTGCTCGCCTACCTGGCCGCGCAGACCGCGCAGCTTCGGCTCGGCTCGGGTGGCGTGATGCTGCCCAACCACGCGCCGCTGGCGGTCGCCGAGCAGTTCGCGCTGCTGGAGGCCGCCGCCCCAGGCCGCATCGACCTCGGCATCGGCCGCGCACCCGGCTCCGATCCGGTGACGTCGTATGCGCTGCGCGGCGGTCGGGACGATCGTGACATCGAGAACTTCCCGGAGTATCTCGACGACGTGGCGGCGCTGATGAGCGCTCGCGGCGTGCGGGTTCCGCTGCGCTCGGGTGACTACACCCTCAAGGCCACCCCGGCCGCGGCGGGCGAACCGCGGCTATGGCTGTTGGGTTCGTCGATGTACTCGGCGCATCTGGCCGCCGCCAAGGGGTTGCCGTATGTGTTCGCACATCACTTCTCCGGCAACGGAACCGAAGAGGCGCTCGAGGTCTACCGTGCGCGATTCAAGCCCAGCGAGCTGACCGCCGAGCCGCTGACCTTCCTGACGGTGAACGCCGCCGTGGCCGAAACCCGCGAGGAGGCAACGGCTTTGATGTTGCCCAACCTGCAGATGATGGCTCGGTTGCGGACCGGGCAGCCGCTCGGGCCGGTGCCGCTGGTCGAGGAGGCCGCGGTCGCCCAGTTGACCGGCCAGCAGCAGCGGATCGTGGAGAGCGGGCTGCAGCGCGCCGTCCTGGGGGCGCCGGCGGAGGCCGCCGAGCAGATCCGGGCACTGGCCGACCGGTTCGGCGTCGACGAAGTCATGGTCAACCCGGTGGCATCGGCGCGCCGCGGCACCGATCCCGGCACCGGCCCGGCGCGGGTCGCGACGCTGGAACTGCTGGCCAAAGAGCTGTTCTGACACCGCGGGCGGTGACGCTCACCCGTTGGACTGGCTCGGGTGCGGATTGGGTGCGTGGTTGGCGATCCAGTCCCGCAGGTCATCCGGCGGCAACGGCGGGGTGTGCACGAAGCCCTGGGTGATGGTGCAGCCATACCGGCGCAGGGCGTTCAGGGTGGCCTCGTTCTCGACCCCCTCGGCCACCAGGTCGGCGCCCAGATTGGACGCCAGCGCCACCGTCGAGCGCACGATGGCCACCGACCGCGCGTCGTGGGCCAAGCGCGCCACGAAAATCCGGTCGAGCTTCAGCTCGTCGACCGAAACCTCTTGCAGCCGAGCCAGAGACGACCAGCCGGTGCCGTAATCGTCGAGCGAGATCCGGATTCCCAGGCTCTGCAGCGCGGCGACGGTGTTGCGCGAACGCACCGAGTCCACCAGCGCGCTCTCGGTGATCTCGAGGATCAACGCCTCGGCGGGCAGGTCGTAATTGGCGAGCAGCCGCTCGACGGTGCCGACGAGTTCGATGTCCAGCAGGTTGGTCGTCGACAGGTTCACCGCGACGGTGAGCGGCATGCCCTGCTCGCGCCAGGAGCGGACCTGCGCGAGAGCCATGCTCAGCGTGCGGTTGGAGATCTTGCGCATCAGCCCGGCGCGTTCGGCGACGGACAGAAACTCCTCCGGCAGCAGCGTCCCGCGGGTGGGGTGCTGCCAACGCAGCACCGCTTCGACGCTGTGGACGCTGCCGTCGCGGCCGTCGATCTTGGGTTGGTAATGCAATTGCAGCTCGTCGGTATCGAACAACGCCGTGCGTAATTCCTCGATCAGGCTGGGGTCGTTGTCGCGATACGCCTCGAACGAGGAGTCGTAGACCGCGATCTTGCTGCGGGCGGATTTGGCGTGCGCCATGGTGATTTCGGCGCGGCTGAGCAGCTCCTCGGGGGAGTCGCAGTGGTCCGGGCACAGCGCGATGGCGATGCGGGCGTCCACCTGCACGGTGATCGGGTCCAAAGCGATTGGCTCGCTGAGGGCTTCGAGCAGGCGACCCGCCGACGCGCTGGCGGCGGTGAGGTTGGCCCCATCCGACAGCAGCACGGCGAACTGGTCTTCCCCCACCCGCGCGAGCAGATCGTCACGACGGACGCAGCCGGCCAACCGGTTTGCGATGTGGCACAGCAGCTCGTCGCCGAACTGTCTACCGATGGAGTCGGTGATCTCGTGGAAATCGCTCAGGCTCAACAACAACAGCGCCCGGCGCGCGTGCGCCCGGGTCGGCATCGACGGGCTGTCCGGTGGCGGCGAAGCGGGCAACCCGGTCAGGGCCGTCGCCAGTGAGCGCCGGTTGGGCAGCGCCGTCAACTCGTCGGTCATGGCGAGTTTGTCGTTGGTCTCCAGCAGGCTGGCGTCCCGGAAGGTCAGCGCGAACCGCCCGGCCGCCACGACCAGGCTCAGCGCCGCCAGCGTCGCCGCGAGCCGCGAATGGTGGGCCAGGACGATCACGGCCAACGCGACCACGGCCGATGCCACCGGAGTGGCGTAGGGCGCGATCCGGCCTCGCGATGGCGGCGTGATCGACGACGATCTGGCCCAGCTCGCCATGGCGATCAGTAATGACGACGCGGCCCAGCAGGCATCCAGCAGGGATCCGCTCCGATACAAGCCGGCCGACGTCTCGAACAGATACGCCGCGTCCGCGAACGCAAACAGGACCAATCCGGCCACCAGCAGCGCCCAGCGAATCTCGTTGCGCCAGCCCAGGATCGGCAACATGCCGGCGGCCAGCGCGAGCAGCGCCATATCGCTCCACGGATAGGCGATGCCCACCCACACCGTCGCCGGTGCGCGCACCGCGGCCGCCCCGATCGGACCCGCGGTCAGCGCCGCGGCCACCGCCGCCAACGTCAGTGCGCAGATGAGCGAGTCGAGCTGAACTGGGATCGGCAGCCGCTTGAGCCGTGCCCGCATGAGCAACAGCAGCCCGGCGTAGACGAAGGGGTAGTACGCGAGATACTCCGGATCGGCCACCGACGGGGATCGGCCGCTGGGCACCCACAGGGCATAGACGACGTCGCCCACGGCCGAGCACGCCATACCGGCGGCGATCAGCGCCCAGGCCAACCGGTCGGCCGGAACCCGGTACGCGCGTAGGGCGATCAGTCCGGCCGCCACCACGGTCAGCGCCGTGTACAGGGCGGCGGCGGAGAGGATGCCGTGCCCGGCATTGGGGCGGACAACGCTGGACACGGCGAAGGCGACCACCCCGATCGCCAGCAGCACCAGGGCGGTCCGGACGTCTCGTGGGGGCCAGCGGACGGCGTCGGGCGCATCCTCGGGCTGGGCCGCTGTGGCGTTCGCGACCTCGGAGGTGGTTCGGGACTCCGGCGGTGCCTGGCCGTCACCGCCAAGAGCGCGGGCCGCCACCGAGGGTCTGGTCGAACCCGGCGCCGGCGGAAACGCATACGGCAGCGGCAGGTCGGGCATGAAGCTGCGAATGCATTGTCCCCCTTCGCGTTTGGCGGCGTACATGGCCAAGTCCGCGTGGCGCAGCAGCTGATCGACCGTGCAGTTCGTCGCGCCGGTGGCCACCGTGAATCCGATGCTCGGCCGCACCGTGATCGGAATGCCCTCGATCAGGATGGCGCCGGTGAAGGCGTCGAGAATCCGATGCGCGGCCGCCTGCGATTCCTCGACGGAGGCTTCGATGACCGCCGCGAATTCGTCGCCGCCGAGCCGGGCGATGGTGCCCTGTTCCCCCAGCGCCGCGGTGAGCCGGCCGGCGACCCGGACCAGGAGTTCGTCCCCGGCCGGATGGCCCAGGGCGTCATTGACCGCCTTGAAGTTGTCGAGGTCCAGACACAACACCGCGATCGGGGTGCCGTCGGGGCGTCGCCGCGCGACGGCTTGGTCCAGTCGGTGCAGGAAAAGCGCCCGGTTGGCCAGGCCGGTCAGGTTGTCGCGGAAGGCCTCCCGCGCGACCTCCGACAGCAGATTCTGGTTCTCGACGAGGACGACGAACTGCCGCGCCAAGACGGCGGCCACCAGGATGCCGAGCGCCGCCAGCATCGGTTCGTGCATCGCGTTGCCCGCCGCATGTCCCCAGCCCACGGTTGCCGCCAGGATCAGCGGCAGGTAGGGCAGCCACAGGCGGGTGCGGAACTCGATCTCGTCCGGCGATGCCGGCGTGGGGTGCTCGTGCACGACGGCCGTTGCGCCCAGCGCCAGCATCGCCAGGCCGGCCACTCGTATCACGTCACCGACATCGCCGGTGTGATAGCTGCCGATGCCGGTGTAGAAGACCAGCATCATGTCGGCGACGCTGATCGTCGCGACGCCGGCGGCGACCAGGCTCCGGCTGGGCCGGTCGCCGGGGCGCGCCCGGGACAGCATCAGGATCGCCGTCGTCAGCAAGACGATGTCGTTGAAGATCTCCGCGAACGTCGCCAGCCGGGTGCCCGTCCGCTCCTGCAGCTGCGCTTCGACCACGAACACCCAGGAGATGACGAACAGCGAGGTCGCCACGATAAGACCGTCGAGCAGCAGCCGCCGGGGGCTGTTGCGGGATAGCTGGGACAGCAGCATCAGCGACACCATGGCGCCGACCGGCCATAGCAGCAGCACGATCTCGGAGGCCGCCGGGTGGGCGGCGTGTTCGACCTCCGGTCGCACGTCGTAGACCGCCCAGATGGTCTCGCCCACCGCCCAGCCGAGCAGGGCCGTTACCAGCGCCAGCCAGCCGTAACGCTGCCGTCCGGACGTGCGACGGGCCGCGCGACCGGCCAATGCCGCGGCGACAACCAGACACACCGCGATGACGAACTCGTTGACCGGCCGAGTCCCGTAGGGGCCGTGCCAGCCCCGCACCGACGACAGCAACAGCAGCAATTCGGCGACGCCGTATGCGGCGGCGAGCATCCAGCCGGCGCGGGGGGGCACCCCCGACCGCCGCCACGGACTTACCGCCCAGCGTTGCATCACCGCTCCAGCCGATCCCCTGCTGTGTGGCGAAGAATGAACAACTTCACCACGCGTTACTGGGCATTAAACCGCTGCTGATGTTCGCCAAGTGCGGCTTTTGCCAGGTTGGGGCGGGGTCCGGCCGTCGCCGTTGGGCTCAATCGGCCTGACTTGCATCGATGCGGGCCAGCGCGTTGCGCAGAATCTGGCCGGTGGCGTCCCGGTCGGGGTCGCGGCGCAGCAGCATTCCCTTGGCCACCGACAGCTTGTCGCCGTTGCGGCGGGGCAGAACGTGCAGGTGGATGTGGAACACGGTCTGGAAAGCGGCGCGGCCGTCGTTGACAGCGATGTTGGTGGCGTCGGCCAGTTCGGTGGTCCGCGCGGCCCGGGCGATGCGTTGGCCCAGGGTGACCATCCCGGCCAGGGTCTCCGGCGCGGTGTCGGTGAGATCGACGCTGTGCCGTTTGGGCAGCACCAGCGTGTGGCCGCGGGTGAACGGGCGGATGTCGAGGATGGCCAGGTAGTCGTCGTCTTCGTAGATCCGGATGGCCGGGGCTTCGCCGGCGACGATCGCACAGAACACGCAGGACATGTCGCCCACGGTACTGGCTGCTTCGCCATGGCCACGCCGAGACCATCCGGGGCCTGCCTCGAATCGCGGGATACGCTGCCGCGGTGAACGATCTCGCGTTCGCCGGCGCGGCGGCACAAGCGCGCATGCTGGCCGACGGTGAACTGACCGCGCCGGAGTTGCTCGAGGTCTACCTGGAGCGGATAGCGCGGCTGGACAGCCAGCTGCGGTGCTACCGCGTGGTGCTCGCCGATCAAGCTCGTTACGAGGCCGCCGCGGCGCAGGAGCGTCTGGACGCGGGCGAGCGGCTGCCGTTGCTCGGCGTGCCGGTGGCGATCAAAGACGACGTCGACGTCGCCGGGCAGGTGACGACGTTCGGCAGCGGCGGACATCGGCCCGCCGTCACCTCCGATGCCGAGGTGGTGCGCCGGTTGCGCGCCGCGGGTGCGGTGATCATCGGCAAGACCAATGTGCCCGAGCTGATGATGCTGCCCTACACCGAGTCGATGACCTTCGGCGCCACCCGCAACCCGTGGAACCCCACCCGCACCCCGGGCGGCAGTAGCGGGGGAAGCGCCGCCGCGGTCGCCGCCGGGTTGGCGTCGCTGGCTTTGGGATCCGACGGGGGCGGCTCGATTCGCATCCCGGCGACGTGGTGCGGGCTGTTCGGCTTGAAGCCGCAGCGCGACCGGGTGTCGTTGGAACCGCACGACGATGCCTGGTACGGGCTGAGCGTCAACGGCCCGATCGCGCGCACGGTGCTGGACGCGGCGGTGTTCCTGGATGCGACGTCGACGGTGGCCGGTCCCGAAGGGGAGTTCGTGACGGCGGCGGGCCGCAGCCCCGGCCGGTTGCGAATTGCGTTGAGCACCAAGGTGCCAACCCCGTTGCCGGTCCGGGTGGGCAAGGCGGAGCTGACGGCGGTCGAGCAGGCCGGTGCGCTGCTGCGCGACCTGGGCCATGACGTCATCAGGGCCGATCCCGAGTATCCGGCCTCGGCGATGTTCGCCAACTATCTGCCCCGATATCTGCGCGGTATCTGTGACGACGCGGACGCGCTGGCCCATCCGGAACGCCTGGAGGCGCGCACCCGCAACATCGCCCGTCTGGGTTCGTTCTTTTCGGACCGGCGGATGGAGGCGATCCGGGCCAACGAGGATGGGGTGGTCTCGCGGATCCAGGCGATCTTCGACGACGTCGACGTCGTCGTCACGCCCGGCACGGCGACGGGCCCGTCGCGCATCGGCGCCTATCAACGCCGCGGCGCGGTGTCGACGCTGCTGAGGGTCGGTCGATACGTTCCCTACCAACAGGTTTGGAACCTGACCGGGCAGCCCGCAGCGGTGGTGCCGTGGGACCTCGATGGCGACCGCCTGCCGTTGTCGGTCCAACTCGTCGGCAGGCCATACGACGAGGCGACGCTGCTGTCGCTGTCGGCGCAGATCGAAGCCGCCCGACCGTGGGCCCTGCGGCGACCGCCGGTGTCATAGCCGCCGCGCCGATTGGCCTAGTACTGCCGGCCACCAAACCCAGGATCAGTGTCCGGGCTCGCTCATCGACGACCGGCGGGAATCCCCGCAGCGGCGGTGCGTTCATCACCCCACATCCTGGCTGGCCCGCGTTGTAGGTTGACGAACGTGCAGGACGGGGCCGACCAGAACATCGACGATTTGCTCGAGGGGCTCGAGGGAACCGCGCGCACCGAGCGCGCCGAATTGGTGCGGTGGCTGCTCGAGCAGGGCATCACCACCGAGGAGATCCGCACCACCAATCCGCCCCTGCTGCTGGCCACCCGCCATCTGATCGGCGATGACGGCACCTACGTGTCCACCCGGGAGATCAGCGAGACCCACGGCATCGACCTGGGGCTGTTGCAGCGCGTGCAGCGCGCGATCGGCCTGGTTCGCGTGGACGACCCCGACGCGGTCGTTCACATGCGCGCCGACGGCGAAGCCGCCGCCTTCGCCCAGCGATTCGTCGAGCTGGGGCTGGATCCCGAGCAGGTGGTTCTCGTGGTTCGGGTACTGGCCGAAGGCCTGTCGCGGGCCGCCGAAGTCATGCGCTACACGGCGCTCTCGGCGATCATGCGGCCGGGTAACAGCGAGCTCGAAATCGCCAAGGCGTCAAAGGCTTTGGTGGGACAGATCGCGCCCATGCTCGGCCCGATGATCGAGCACATGTTGTTCATGCAGCTGCGCCACATGATGGAAACCGAGGCGATCAACGCCGCGGAGCGGGCCGCCGGTGAGCCGCTGCCCGGGGCGCGCCAGATCACCGTTGCCTTCGCGGATCTGGTCGGCTTCACCCGGATCGGTGAGGCGGTGTCACCCGAGGAGCTGGGACATCTGGCCAACCGGCTGGCCATCCTCGCCCGGGACATGACGGTGCCGCCGGTGCGGTTCATCAAGACCATCGGTGACGCGGTCATGTTCGTCTGCCCCGATCCGCTGCCGCTGCTCGACGTCATCGTCAAGCTCGTCGAGGCCGTCGACACCGACAACGACTTCCCCCGGCTGCGGGCCGGGGTGGCCTCCGGCATGGCGGTCAGCCGGGCCGGCGACTGGTTCGGCAGCCCGGTCAACGTGGCGAGCCGCGTCACCAACGTGGCGCGCCCGGGCACGGTCCTGGTCGCGGATTCGGTCTGGGACGTTATCGGCGACAGCGGTGAGTTCTCCGGTTCATTCGCCGGCGCCCGGCGCCTCAAGGGCATCAAGAACGAGGTGAAGCTCTTCCGCGTGCGGCGCGGCGACGGCGACTGACGGGCCCGCGCTGCCCGGGCGAGAAAGGTGCCCGACGCATGGGCAGGCCCGGTGCGACTCTAGGGGGCGTTTGACGACGTCTTATGCGTGTCCTACGCGGCCGGATTCCTACCCCGTGTTCCAGCGCTTCGAATTGGTCGCTTCCCGGGCCTGCTTCGCTAACCAAAATACGCCGACCAACAGCGCGGATCAACGGTTTTCCGGGGCGGTCCGCGTCGTGGAGAACCGCTTGCTACGGCGTGGCGACACCCGCCCACACGTCCGCGCCGGTGGGTCGTTTCGCTGCCGGTGAAAGGCGGTTCCCTAACAGGTGTAACGGTGTAATTATGTAATCATGAAAGCCCATCACACACAAAGGCGGTACGGCCGCCCCGGCGGCTGGCAGCAAGCCCAGCAACCCGACGCCAGCGACGCCGCGGAGTGGTTCGCCGGACGTCTCCCGGAAAGCTGGTTCGACGGCGACCCCACGGTGGTCGTCGACCGCGAAGAGATCACCGTCATCGGCAAGCTCCCGGACCCGGACAGCGCGGAAGGCGAAGCGAGCGAGGCTCGCGCGGCCGGACGGGCGTCGCGGTTCCGCGAGGACACCCGCTCGGAGCGCATGCGCATCGCCGACGAAGCGCAGGATCGCTACGGCCGCAAGGTCTCCTGGGGTGTCGAGGTCGCTTCCACGGCCGGCGCCGAGCGAATCCTGTTCACCCACATCGCCGTACCGGTCATGACGCGGCTGAAGCAACCCGAACGCCAGGTGCTCGACACGCTGGTGGACGCCGGCGTCGCCCGGTCCCGCGCCGACGCTCTGGCCTGGTCGGTCAAGCTGGTCGGCGAGCACGCCGAAGAGTGGCTGGCCAAACTGCGCGGCGCCATGTCGGCCGTCGACGACCTACGCGCGCAGGGCCCCGATCTGCAGTCCTGACAAGGCCGTAGCGCCTCAGCCCTCGGGCTTCTCGCTGTCGATCTTGGCGACGATCTTGTCGGCGATCTGGGCGCCCTGATCGCTGATGTGGTACCCGCAGGCGTTGATGTCGACGACCACGTTGTTGGCCACGCTGAGCGCTCGCTGGCACTCCCAGCCGTCGGCGCCCTCCTGGGTGTCCATCAGCGTGATCTTCGGTGGACTGCCCTGAAGTTGGGCGAACGTCCACCGATAGGTCTTGCTCTTGTTGGTGACGGTCACCGTCTTGCCGGCGCAGCCTTTCCACTTGTCCGCGGAGGTCTGCACGAAACTCTTGGCCTTGTCGGCGGAGGGAAACAGCACCACGGCCTGGTTGACCCAGTGGTCGTAGTTGTCGCCCGCCTCTGAGGACACCAGGCCGCTGACCGCCGAGTAGCCGGTGCCCGCATAGACCGGGTCCTGCGTGGTGTACAGCGCCCCCTGGCAATCGGGCGCGGAGACCGTCACCGAGGAGCTGTCCGTCGAGGTGATGGGTTTGCCCGGCTGCATCGACGACGAGCCCATCACACCGTTGA
>NZ_LZKV01000080.1:0-37509 GCF_001672995.1 Mycobacterium sp. 1482292.6
GCCCGGCGGGCGGGCGCCCAGGCCCGGCGAGCGATTCAGCCTGCCCGACCATGCGGCCACGCTGGAAACGATCGCCGCGACCAACGGAGAGGCGTTCTACCGTGGCGAACTGGCCGCCCGGCTCGAGGCGCACGCACTGGCGCACGGCGGGGCCATGCGGGCCGACGATCTGGCGGCCCACCGCGCCGACTGGGTGGGCACGGTCGACGGCGGCTACCGCGGATACACGGTGCACGAGATACCACCCAACGGCCAGGGAATCGTCGCGCTGATCGCCCTGGGCATCCTGGAACACTTCGACTTGGCCTCGCTGCCGGTCGATTCCGCGGACAGCGTGCACCTGCAGATCGAGGCGGTGAAGCTGGCGTTCGTCGACGCCCAGGCGTATGTCGCCGACATCGAGCACATGCCGCTGTCGCCCGAGCGCCTGTTGGACCAGGAGTACCTGAAGCAGCGCGCGGCACTGATCGACCGCCGACGGGCCAGGCCGGCATCCGCCGGCGCCCCGACGGGTGGAACCGTCTACCTGACCGCCGCCGACGCCGCGGGGATGATGGTGTCGATGATCCAGTCGAACTACATGGGGTTCGGCTCGGGCGTGGTGGTGCCGGGCACCGGGATCTCGCTGCAAAATCGTGGCGCGAATTTCACTGCCGCCCAAGGGCATCCGAACGCAGTGGCCCCGAACAAGCGCCCCTACCACACCATCATCCCGGGGTTTGTGACCAAAGACGGCGAACCGGTGTTGAGCTTCGGGGTGATGGGCGGAATGATGCAGCCCCAGGGGCACGTGCAGGTGATGGTGCGCATCGCCGACCACGGGCAGAACCCGCAGGCGGCGTGCGACGGCCCGCGGTTCCGGTGGGTGGAGGGCATGCAGGTCAGCTGCGAAACGGGGTTCCCGGTCGCAACGCTCGACGAGTTGCGCCGCCGCGGGCACGACCTGGTCGCCGTCGACGACTACAACCAATTCGGCAGCTGCCAGGCGATCTGGCGCCTCGACGGCGGCTATGTCGCGGCCAGCGATCCGCGTCGGGACGGTCAAGCCGCCGCCTTCTAGACGCGGATCTTGCCCTCGGCGGCCAGCTGGGCGATGTCGCTGCGGAAATGACTGCCCGGCAACCGGATCGAACGAACGACTTCGTAGGCCATGGATCGCGCGGCGGCCAGGTCCGCGCCGGTGCCCACCACCGACAGCACCCGGCCACCCGAGGAGACGATTTCCCCGTCGTCGCGCCGGGCCGTCCCGGCGTGCAGCACCCCGTCGGCTTCCGAGCCGACGATCACGTCACCCACCCGCGGACGGCCGGGGTAGCTCTCCGCCGCCACCACCACCGTCACGGCGGCGCCGTCGTGCCAGCGCAGCTCGCCGAAGTCCGCCAAGTTGCCGCTGCCGGCCGCGTACAACAACTGGCCGAGCGGTGATTCGAGCAGGGCTAGCACCGCCTGCGTCTCGGGATCGCCGAAGCGGCAATTGAATTCGACCACCGCGGGGCCGTTGGAGGTGATCGCGAGCCCGGCATACAGCAATCCGCTGAACGCGCTGCCGCGCGCAACCATCTCCGCCGCAACGGGTTCGACGATGTTGCTGACGACGTCGCGGTACACCTCGTCGGGCAGCCACGGCACCGGGGCGTAGGCGCCCATCCCGCCGGTGTTGGGCCCGGTGTCGCCATCGCCGACGCGCTTGAAATCCTGCGCCGGCAGCAGCGGCACCACGGTTTCGCCGTCGACCACGCAGAACAGCGACACCTCCGGGCCGTCCAGATAGGACTCCAGCAGCACCGGGTGTCCCGCCTCGAGGAGCCCGGCGGCGTGCGCGCGGGCGACGGCGCGATCCGCGGTCACCACCACGCCCTTGCCCGCCGCCAGGCGGTCGTCCTTGACCACCCAGGCCGCATCCCCCGCCGGCGGGCCGAACCGCTGCAGGGCGGCGTCTAAATGCGCCGGGTTATCGACGATTTCGCTGGTTGCGGTGCGCACCCCAGCCGCGGCCATGACCTCCTTGGCGAAGGCCTTGGAGCCTTCGATGCGGGCGGCGTCCTTGCTGGGGCCGAAGCAGACGATGCCGGCGGCTCGCACCGCGTCGGCCACCCCGAGCACCAGCGGCACCTCGGGACCGATGACCACCAGGTCGGCGCGGACCTCGCGCGCCAGGGCGACGACGTCGTCCGCCGAGGTGATATCGACCTCGTGCTGGTCGGCCAGCCGCGCGGTGCCGGCGTTGCCGGGAGCGACCGCCAGCCCCGTGACCTGGGGATCTTTGCGAAGCGCCAGCAGCAACGCATGCTCACGGGCACCGGAACCAATCACCAGGACACGCACGACACGTCAGACTAGCTGGTGCTGCGGCGCGCACCCACAGTCTCTAAAGGATTTTCTCGAGCAGCGCCTTGAGGTCGTTGCGCTGTGCGGCGGTGAGGCGCCCGAGGCGCTTGTCGAACTCGTCGGAGAGCAATCTCAGGCCGTTTTTGGCCGCCTGACGCCCGGCCGGGGTGAGCAGCAGCCGGTGCCGGCGCAGATCGGACGGGTCGATCTCGCGACGCACGAAGCCCGCCGCCTCGAGCCGCTTCAGGTACAGCGTCACCGTCGCCTTGGGCATGCTCAACGCCGCCGCCAGCGCGGCCGGGTAGGGGTGCTCGTCGATCTCGGCGAGCAGGAAGAGTTCCTTGGACTCGAGGCCCAGCGCGCAGATGTCGGCCTCGGCGCACGAGATGACCGAGAGCAGCACCCGGTAGTTCAGTGACCAGATCTTGGCCGCATCGACCGCAGACATCGACTTGCCAGATCGTTCAGGTATGAACTAGTTTTGTTTTGAACAACCGCATGGTCGAACAACTTACCAGGAAGTGGGCAGCATGCCGCTGGATGAATATGTGACACTCGGGCGATCCGGTCTGCGCGTCAGCCCCTTGTGCCTGGGCGCGATGACATTCGGCGAAGACCTCGGCTGGGGCACCAGTGTGGAAGAGTCCCAACAGATCATCGACCGCTACCTCGAACTCGGCGGCAACTTCATCGACACCGCCAACTTCTACACCCGGAGCCACTCCGAGAAGATCATCGGCGACCACGTCGGGCGCCACCCCGCCCGTCGCGATCGGCTGGTGATCGCGACCAAGTTCAGCGGCAACCTGTATCCGGGTGATCCCAACGGCGGCGGCTCGGGCCGCAAGTCGCTGATCAACGCCTGCGATAACTCGTTGCGGCGCTTGCAAACCGACTACATCGACCTGTACTGGCTGCACATCTGGGACGCCAACACCCCCATCGAGGAGACGATGGCGGCACTCGAGGACCTCGTCCGGGCCGGCAAGGTGCGCTACATCGGCGTCTCGGACACCCCGGCGTGGAAGATCGCCCAGGCCAACCTGATCGCCGGTTTCCGCGGCTGGTCTGCGTTCGTCGGGCTGCAGGTCGAGTACTCGCTGCTGGAGCGCGCCATCGAACAGGACCTGGTGCCGATGGCGGCCGAATTCGGGCTCGGCATCACCCCGTGGTCGCCGCTGAAGAGCGGCGTGCTGAGCGGTAAGTACACCCGAGCCAACAGCGGCCGGCACAACGCCGACCGCGGCGCCCTGGTCGACGCCTTCCTCAACGAGAAGACCTACGCCGTCATCGACGAACTCGAGGCCATCGCGAAGGCACACGATACCAACGTCGCCAGCGTCGCGCTGGCCTGGGTGCGTGCACAGCGTGCCGTCTCGTCCGTCATCATCGGCGCGCGCCGGCTCTCCCAGCTCGAGGACAACGTCCGCGCCGTCGACGTGACCCTCGGCGCCGACGAGCTGGCCCGGCTCGACGCCCTGACCAAGCCGAGCTTCGGCTTCCCGCACAACATGCTGGAGATGGCGCCGGGCATCATCAACGGCGGAACGACCGTCAACGGGGTCACCGCGCCGATCTCGGAATACGTGATGCCCGAAGGCGTTCAGCCGTACTGAATCGGCGACGAGGTCATCGAAAGTGCCTGATAGATCAGGCGGGTGTACATCCTGGTCCGCTCCGTTCCGGCTGGAGTGACTTGCCCCATCTTGTTCATGACGTAGGCGAATGTGGTGCGGCAGTAGGGATTCATGACCGCCATTGAGCCGCCCCAGCCACCCCAGTAGCAGACTCGTTCATCGGGCATGTCCGGCACCGCCTCCCGATGCGGTAGCGCGAAGCCGATGCCCCATCGTGCGGGCATGGCCAGCACCAGGTCGGTGCAGTTGGCCTGCTCCTCGAAGATCAGGTCGATCGTCTCGGGCCTAAGCAGCCGCACGCCGTTTACGCTGCCGCCCAACGAGATCGGCGACAATGAGCGCACCAACGAGCGGGCGTTGCCATGCCCGTTGGCCGAGCCGATCTCCGCGCGGCGCCATGCGGTGGTCTCCGCGGCCAGGGCGGCCGCTGAGGTGGGTGGCACGGCGGCGAACGTCTTGCGCATCGGATGGTCGTCGGGCACCGCGTCGAGGGGCACGTCCAGCGGCGGTGGCGGAACGAGCTCGGCGATGCGCTCGTCGTCCTCGGGCCGAGCACCGATCTGAAAATCGGCGCCGAGCGGTCCGCTGATCTGCTCGCGCACAAAGTCTTTCAGCGTCGAACCGGTGACGCGGCGGACGAGTTCACCGACGAGGTGACCGATGGTGATCGCGTGGTAGCCCGAGGCGGTCCCCGGCGGCCACCACGGCGCCTGGGCGGCGAGTTGCGATGTGGACTTGCCCCAGTCGTAAATGTCCTCGAGGCTGAAAGGCATCTCCCAGCCGGACACCCCCGAGGTGTGACTGAGGACGTGGCGCACCTCGATGCGCTCCTTGCCGTTGGCGGCGAACTCGGGCCAGTACTTGGCGACGGGGGCGAACGGGTCGAGCAGGCCGCGGTCGATCAGCATCAGCGCCGCCAGCGCGGTCACATTCTTGGTGCTGGAGAAGACGTTGACGATCGTGTCCTGGGACCATTCCCGGGTTTTCGCTCGATCGGCATACCCGCCCCAGATGTCGACCACGAGCTCGCCGCCGATATCGACAGCGATGGCGGCGCCCAACTCGCCACCCGTGGTGACCTCGTCAGCCAGCGCGGCGACGAGATCCTCGAAGCGGCTGTCGTAGTGGCCATGTAATACGCCCGTGGTGAAGTGGGCATCGATTCCGGCATGGTTTGCGGCAAGACTTGCCTGGCTGTTCATGTGTCGCCTCCATTCGTTGGTGACCTCACTATGGATCGCGGCGAGTGAAGGAACATCCGCCAAAGGGCCTAGGCGCGCGGGCGGACGACCGAGTGGCTTTCTACGTCTTTGTGCCGATGTTTGCCGCCTCCAACCAGCTCAAGCTGGCTAACATGGCTGAGACCGACCAACGCGTGGACACGCCACCATTGAACTGGAGCGACTTGGGCGTAACCGAGCTCCCGACCGGAACGGTGACGTTGCTGCTCGCAGACGTCGAGGGCTCGACGCGGCTCTGGCAGACCCAGCCCGAGCAGATGAGCGCCGCGATCGCACGGTTGGACCGGGCGGTATCGGACCTGGTTGCGCGGCACAGCGGGGTGCGCCCGGTGGAGCAGGGCGAGGGCGACAGCTTCGTGGTCGCCTTCGCCCGTGCTAGCGACGCCGCCGCCTTTGCTCTGCAGTTGCAGCGCACACCGCTGACGCCGATCCGTCTGCGGATCGGACTGCACACCGGCGAAGTGCAACTGCGCGACGAAGCAAACTACATCGGGCCGACCATCAACCGCGCGGCACGGCTGCGCGATCTCGCCCATGGGGGCCAGACGGTGCTGTCGGCGACCACAGCCGACCTGCTCGCCGACGCGGTTGGCACCCAAGCGTGGCTGCTCGACCTCGGCACGCACCCATTGCGGGATCTGCCCCGGCCCGAACGCGTAACGCAGCTCTGCCACGCCGACCTGCACAACGACTTCCCACCGCTTCGCGCATCGAAAAGCGCTGGGAAACAACACCTTCCGGCGCAGTTCACGAGTTTCGTCGGACGCGGCGCGGAAATCGAGGCCGTGCGGGAAATCGTCGTGGGCAACCGGTTGGTGACGCTGACCGGCGCGGGCGGTGTGGGCAAGACGCGTCTAGCAGTACAGATCGCGGACCGGATGGACACCGAGTTCACCGACGGCGTGTGGTACGTCGATCTGGCGCCGATCACCGATCCCGCCGTCGTACCGGTCGCCGTGACGCGGGCGTTGGGGCTGCCAGACCAAGCAGGGCTTTCGACGATGAACACGGTTACCCGGGCCATCGGCGGGCGGCGCATCCTCGTCGTGTTGGACAACTGCGAGCACCTGATCGACGCGTGCGCCACGCTGACCGAGGCGCTGCTGGGGGCGTGCCCCCAAGTGACTGTTCTCGCCACGAGCCGCGAGCCGATCCGGGTGGTCGGCGAAGTCGCCTGGGGAGTGCCCTCCCTGTCGCTGACTGACGAGGCGATCACGTTGTTTACCGACCGCGCGCACCAAGTGCGGCCTGATTTCGTTGTGACCGAACAGAACTCTGCCACCGTAGCGGAGATCTGCGAGCGCCTCGACGGCATACCCTTGGCGATCGAGTTGGCGGCCGCGCGGGTCCGCGCGCTGTCATTGGCGCAGATCCTCGACAGCCTGCACGACCGTTTCCGCCTGCTGACCGGCGGCGCGCGCACCGCCGTGCGCCGCCAGCAGACGTTGCGGGCGTCCGTCGACTGGTCGCACGCTCTGTTGACCGAGCCGGAACGCGTCCTGTTCCGCCGGGCAGCCGTATTCCACGGCGGTTTCGAACTCGATGCAGCACAACAGGTTTGCGGTGACACCGACGTCGAGAGCTACCAAATTCTCGACCAGCTCACGCTGCTCATCGACAAATCGCTCATTGCGGCAGAAGACGGCGGCTTCGGAACCCGATACCGGATGCTGGAGACGGTTCGTCAGTACGCGCTGGAAAAGCTCGGCGAGTCCGGCGAAGCCGACGCCGTGCGCGCGCGCCACCGCGACCACTACACCTCAATGGCCGCCCTGCTCGACGAGCCCGGCCGCACCGGCTATCAGAGCAGGGTCGAGCGCGCGGCAACAGAGATGGACAATCTGCGCGCAGCGTTCGCGTGGTGCCGGGAGAGTGGCGAGATCTCCGAGGCGCTGCGCCTCGCATCGGCGTTGCAACCGCTTTGGACCACTCGGGGCCGTGTTCGGGAGGGGACGGCCTGGTTCGAAGCGGCGCTCGCCGACGCGGCGGCGCGCAACGCGGAGGTGCCGCCTGCCGTCCGCGCCCGCGCGCTTGCAGATAACGCCACTCTCGAGGGCGCGCAGACCATTCACGACAACATGGACAAGGCATTGGAGGCCCTGGCACTCGCCCGCGAGATCGACGATCCGGCGCTGCTGGTTCGCGCGCTCGCCGGTTGCGGCATCATCGCCGCCTTTGACGCGGCTGCTGCCAGTTCGTACTTTGACGAAGCGCTCGGACTGGCCCGCGCCGTGGGCGATGACAGGAGCCTGAGCCAAATCCTGGCGTTCCAAGCGTTCGCCGCGGTTACCGGCAAGGGTGACGCGATCGCGGCGCGTGCGGCCGGCGAAGAAGGGCGTGACATCGCCGACGCGATCGGTGATGGCTACACCTCCCGCGCGTGCCGGTGGTGTATTGGCTTGGCGCAGCAGTGGGAAGCCGATCTCACCAGAGCCGTAGCGCAATTCCGGGCCCTGGTCGCGGAGGCCGAGGCGGCGCACGACGAAACATGGCGGATGTCAAGCCTCGTCAGCCTGGGCCACTATCTCGCCTTCGCGGGCGACCCGGACGAGGCCAGGGCCGCGGCCACCGCGGCGGTCGAAGCCGCCGCGGATTTCAGCGCGTTCAATCAGGGCTTCGCCTATGCCGCGCTGGCGGTGGCAAACCTGGCCGCGGGCGACGTGGAAGCAGCGGCCGCCGCCGGCGAGGCGGCGTGGGAGCGCATGAAGGCCCAACCCGAACTGGCCGCGGTCAACGTCATCCCACTCGCGGACGTTGCCCTCGCGCGGGGTGACCTGACGGTGGCCCGCCGCTTGGCCGACGATGCCGTCACCATCGCCCCCGGCATGCACCTGCTGCTCGCGCTGGCAAAGCGGGCGCGAATCGCGATCGCGCAAAACGATGTTGAGCAGGCGGCGCGTGATGCGCGTGATGCGCTCACCGGCGCCGGGGACCTGAAGGGGTATTACGTGGTCCCCGACGTCCTCGAATGCCTGGCCATCCTTGCGGCGAGCGCCGGGGCGAACCGAGAAGCCGGTCGCCTCTTCGGCGCCGCAGATGCGGTTCGCGGCCGCACCGGGTATGTGCGCTTCAAGATCTACGACGCCGCCTATGACGCGTCGGTGGCAGCGCTGCGCAAGGTCATGGGCGAGAACGACTTCCGCGCGGCATGGGCCGAGGGCGCGGCGCTGTCGATCGAGGAGGCGATCGCTTACGCGCAACGCGGGCGCGGCGAGCGCAAGCGACCGGCAACGGGATGGGATTCGCTGACCCCCGCCGAAATCAACGTGGTGAGGCTGGTCAGCGAGGGGCTGCCGAACAAAGCCATCGCCGGCCGGCTGTTCGTGTCCGCGCGAACGGTGCAGACGCATCTGAGCCACGTCTACTCCAAGCTGGGTATCAGCTCGCGAGTGCAACTTGCACAAGAGGCTTCACGCCACGCTTAGTCGTCCTTGTTGCCGGAGTGCATCTTCAGCGCGGCGTCGACGTTGCCCTTCTTGTCCTCCCCGGCGCCCTTCGCCGCGGCCTTCTTGCGTTTGGCCACCACGGCGTCGACGGCGCCGTTGAGCGCCGAACCCAGCGGGAAGCCGAGGTAGTGGGTGAGGAAGACCGCCATCTCCTTGAGCTCGTTCTCGGTGAGCTCGCCGTTGAGAAGCGCGGCGTTGATCTGGATCTCGGCCAGGTCGCGGTTTCCGATCGCGGTCACCGCGGTCAGCGTCATGATGCGCTTGTCGCGCATCGACAATCCCGGTCGCGTCCAGATGTTGCCGAACAGGTGGTCGACGGTCAGGTCGAAGTACGCGTCGCCCTCGATGTTCGGCATCTCCCAGCCGTAGACCTCGTTCATCTTCGCGAGGCCCTTGCTGCGCAGCTCGTCCATTACGCCTCTTTCTCCGTGTGTGGCACCCCGAGGCCCGCGGCCAACCGCTGGTAGGCCAGCTGGGCGAGTGGCAGATCGACCGACACCGATTCGCCGAGAGCCAACGCCAGGCTCAGGTCCTTCTCCCCCAGCTCGCGGGCGTGCAGGAAGGACTGGTACAAGAAGTTGTCCGGTTCAAGGTCTTTCATGTTGTCGCGGACGATGATCGCACCCGGGCCGCTGGTCAGCGCGTCGGTGTGGCGCACCACCCGGCCCAGCGCCTGCAGGTCCAGGCCGGCGGCCTCGGCGAGTTTCATGGCCTCGCAGGCCGCGGCGTACGAGGTGAACGTCAACATGTTGCGGGCCAGCTTCATTCGGGTGCCCGCCCCGGGCTCACCGGCGTGGATGACCACCGATGCCCAATGTTTGAAGGCCGGCTTGATCCGCTCGTACACCTCCCGCTCGGCGCCCACCATGGTGGCGAGTTCACCCTTCGCCGCGGCGGCCGCGCCACCGCTGACCGGCGCGTCGACGATATGGATGCCGTGCGGCTTGTGCTCGGCGGCGAGCTCGACGGCCGTGGTGTCGCTGATGGTCGAGTGGATCGCGATGACGGTGCCGGGCTTGGCGTGCGCGGCCAGCTCGCCGACCACCTCGCGCACCTGGGCGTCGTTGAGCACGGTGATGTGGATGAGGTCGGCGCCCGCGACGTCGGCGACGCTGTCGGCCAGGCCGGCGCCCTTTTCCACCAGCGGGGTCATCGCCTCGGTCCGGATGTCGTAAACCGTTATTCCGCCCGGCCATTCGGTCATCTTGGTGGCCATCGGCGCGCCCATGTTGCCCAGGCCGATGTAGCCAAGCTTCAGCTGATCAGTCATCTGGCATCGCCTCCCGTCACGACCGGATTATCTGTCCGCCGTCGACATTGAAGATCTGTCCGGTGATCCACGCGGCCTCGTCGGAGAGCAGGAACAGGCACATGCCGACCAGGTCCTCTGGCGTGCCCATCCGCGACAGCGGCAGGCCCTTGACGATGTCGTCGACCATCTCCTTCGGGGTGGTGGTCCGATTGGCCTCGGTGTCGATGGGGCCGGGGGCGATCGCGTTGATCCGGATCTTCTGGCCACCCAGTTCGCGGGACAGCTGCTGGGTCAGGCCGTTGATTCCCACCTTGGCCAGGGCGTAATAGTTCGCATAAAGCCATGCGGCGGTAGATGATTGGTTGACGATCGCGCCACCGCCACGCTTGGCCATCTTCTTGTACACCGCGCGCGTGCACCACAGCGCGCCGTCCAGGTTCACGCTCATGAACTTGCGGTAGTACTCAGGATCGATGGTGAGCAGGAAGTCCAGCTTCATGCCACCGAAGATCGCGGCGTTGTTGACCAGATAGTCGATGCCGCCGAATTCCGCGAGCGTGCGGTCGGCCATCTCCTTGGCCGACGCCGGGTCGGACACGTCGACCGGAATGCTGATGGCCGTTCCACCGTCGGCGACAATCTGTTTGGCGACCGCATCGGCGGCTTCGGCGTTGATGTCGGCGACCACCACCGCCGCGCCCTCGCGGGCCAGCGCCTCGGCGTACGCCTGCCCGATGCCGCCACCGGACCCGGTGACGATGCCGACTTTGTTCTCGAATCGCATGTTTTCCTCTCGGTCGCCTAATGGCGCGGTCACTGCACAGCGGTGGCGATGGTTTTGACTTCCAGGTATTCCTCGAAGCCGGCCACACCCATTTCGCGTCCGTTGCCGGATTGCTTGTATCCGCCGAACGGCGCGTCGGCGGAGTACCAGACACCGCCGTTGACATTGACGGTGCCTACCCGCATCCGCGACGCGAAGTTGGCCGCGCGTTCCGGGTCGGCGCTGAACACGGTGCCGGACAGGCCGTATGGCGAGTCGTTCGCGATGCGCAGCGCATCGTCTTCGCCGTCGTAGGCGATCACGGTGAGCACCGGTCCGAAAATCTCCTCACGGGCGGGCCGGGCGTCGTTGGTCAGGCCGGCGATCACGGTCGGTTCGATGAAGAAGCCGCGGTCCTTGTCCGCCGGGCGGCCGCCGCCGCAGGCGAACGTCCCGCCCTCGGCGATCGCCAGGTCGAGGTAGCTTTGCACCCGCTCCCGCTGCCGCGCCGAAATCACCGGCCCGCAAACGGTTCCGGAGTCGTTGGGGTCGCCGGGCTTGATCGAGCCCATGGTGCCCGCCGCGATCGCGACGGCCTCGTCGTAGCGGGCCCGCGGCACCACCAGCCGCGTCGTGATGGCGCACCCCTGCCCGGCGTGCATGGCCGCGGTGAACGCCGACATCGAGCACGCCCCGCCCAGGTCGGCATCCTCGAGAACGACGAACGCCGACTTGCCGCCGAGCTCCAGGAAAACCCGCTTGATGGTGGCGGCGGCGTCGCTCATGACGCTGCGGCCCGTCGCGGTCGACCCGGTAAATGAAACCATATCCACCCGAGGGTCTTTCGAGAGCAGTGCGCCGACCCGGTGGTCGTCGGACGTGATGATGTTGACGACGCCGGGCGGGAAGTCGGTGTGTTCGGCGATGATCTCACCGAGCACCGCGGCACACCAGGGCGTGTCCGGTGCGGGCTTGAGCACCACGGTGTTGCCGGCGGCCAGCGCGGGCCCCAGTTTGGCGAGGTTGATCTGGTGCGGGAAGTTCCACGGCGTGATGGCGCCGACGACGCCGACGGCTTCGCGCGCGATCGTGCGCCGGGTCGGGATGCCCATCGGCGACGCCTGGCCGAGGTCTTGGTTCCACTCGTAGGACTCGGCGGTGTCGGCGGCGAAGCTCAGGTCACCGACCGGTCCCTCCAGTTGCGCGGCCGAGGTGAGCATCCGCGGGGCGCCGACCTCGGCGATGGTGATGTCGCGCAACTCTTCGATGTGGTCGCGCATCGCGTCGCGCAGCTGCCGGATGCAGCGCACCCGCAATTCGGTGTTGCGGGACCAGTCGGTCTCGTCGAAGGCGCGCCGCGCGGCGTCGATCGCGCGGTCCAGGTCGCCGGCGTCCGCGTTCGCGGCGACGCCCAGCACTTCCTCGGTCGCCGGGTTCACCGTGGGGAAGTTGCCGGCGCTGCCGGCCGACAGCTTGCCGTCGATGAACAGTTCACTCACGCCGTCGGCCAATAAGGCCATGTCCCGCTCCCGTCTGTGTGCGGCCAACCCGGCACGCCAATCTAGTGGACAGCTGTCCGATATTGTCCGATCGAACCATAGCCGCCAGGCCGTCGGCGGTGCAAGAGCCGATCTCGAGCATCCCTCGCCGAGAGGGTTGAAATGGGTATTACGCTGCGTATTTCGGCTGCGGGGTTGCCTCGCGCCGATCCGATCCTCTAGCTTGGACATGTGTCCAGCGATGCACTGGTGACGATCACCTCCGGCGGCGACCGCCAGGCCGGTCAGCCGGCGCGCAACCGTCGCCAGGAGGAGACGTTCCGCAAGGTGCTCGCGGCGGGCATCGAAACCCTGCGGGAGAAGTCCTACGCCGACCTGACGGTGCGGGCGGTCGCGGCGCGGGCCAAGGTCGCACCGGCGACCGCGTACACCTACTTCTCGTCGAAGAACCACCTGATCGCCGAGGTCTATCTGGACCTGGTACGCCAGGTTCCGTTCTTCACCGACGTCAACGACCCGATGCCGGTCCGGGTGGACAAGGTGTTGCGGCACCTGGCGCTGGTGGTCGCCGACGAGCCGGAGGTCGGCGCCGCATGCACGACGGCCTTGCTCGGCGGCGGGACCGATCCCGCGGTGGGTGCGGTGCGCGACCGCATCGGCGCCGAGATCCACCGCCGCATCGCGACCGCCATCGGCCCCGGGGCCGACCCTAACACCGTGACCGCGCTCGAAATGATGTTCTTCGGCGCACTGGTCCAGGCGGCCAGTGGCCAGTTCACCTATCACCAGATCGCCGACCAATTGGCCTATGTGGTGAATCTGATCTTGCCCGGCCCCGGCGAGACAAACCAGGAGACACGAACCTAAATGACCGTCCATGTGGGCGACCACGAGCTGGTCCTCGACCCCTACGACTACGACTTCCACGAAGATCCGTACCCGTACTACCAGCGGCTGCGCGACGAGGCCCCGCTGTATCGCAACGACGAGCTGAAGTTCTGGGCGTTGTCGCGCCACCAGGACGTGCTGCAGGGATTCCGCAACAGCACAACGCTTTCCAACAAGTTCGGCGTCTCGCTGGACCCCGCCTCGCGCGGCCCGCACGCCAGCAAGACGATGAGCTTCCTCGCGATGGACGATCCCGCCCACCTGCGGCTGCGCACCCTGGTCTCAAAGGGCTTCACGCCCAGGCGGATTCGCGAACTCGAGCCGCGGGTCACCGAGATCGCGACGCAGCATCTCGACACCATGATGGAAAAGGCGCAAGGCGGCACCGTCGACTACGTCGACGAGTTCGCCGGCAAGCTGCCGATGGACGTCATCTCCGAGCTGATGGGTGTCCCCGAGCCGGATCGGGATCAGGTACGGGCCTGGGCCGACGGGGTGATGCACCGCGAGGAGGGCGTCACCGACGTGCCGCCGGAGGCCGTCGAAGCCTCCCTCAACCTGATCGTCTACTACCAGCAGATGGTGGCCGAGCGGCGCGAGCAGCTGACCGACGACCTGACCTCCGCGCTGCTGGAGGCCGAGATCGACGGCGACCGGCTCACCGACGACGAGGTCCTCGGCTTCATGTTCCTGATGGTGATCGCCGGCAACGAGACCACCACCAAACTGCTTGCCAATGCCGCGTTTTGGGGTCACAAGAACCCGGATCAACTGACGCCGGTCTACGAGGACCTGACGCGGGTGCCGCTGTGGGTGGAGGAGACCCTGCGCTACGACACCTCCAGCCAGATCCTGGCTCGTACCGTGTCCGGGGAGCTCACCCTGTATGACACCACCATTCCCGAGGGCGACGTCCTGCTGCTGTTGCCCGGGTCCGGGCACCGCGACGAGCGGGTCTTCGACAACCCTGACGACTACCTCATCGGGCGCGAAATCGGGCCCAAACTATTGAGTTTCGGTAGCGGCGCACACTTTTGCCTGGGCGCGCATCTAGCGCGGATGGAAGCCCGGGTTGCGCTCACCGAGTTGTTCAAGCGAATCCGCGGCTACGAGGTGGACGAGGCCAACGCCGTCCGCGTCCACTCGAGCAATGTCCGCGGATTCGCTCACCTACCAATGAGCGTGGAGGTCCGCTGAATGCCCCGCTTTGAACCCTTGCCCGAACGCCGGCCCGCGATCGTGGCCGGCGCTTCCTCCGGCATCGGAGAGGCCACCGCCATCGAGCTCGCGGCGCACGGCTTCCCGGTCGCGCTGGGCGCCCGCCGGGTGGAGAAGCTCGAGGACATCGTCGGAAAGATCAACGCCGACGGTGGCGAGGCGGTGGGATTCCATCTGGACGTCACCGACCCGAATTCGGTGAAATCTTTTGTGGCACAGTCGACCGACGCGCTCGGCGACATCGAGGTGCTGGTGGCCGGAGCGGGTGACACCTACTTCGGCAAGCTCGCCGAGATCACTACCGACGAATTCGAGTCGCAGCTGCAGATCCACCTGGTCGGCGCCAACCGGTTGGCCACCGCGGTGTTGCCCGGCATGCTCGAGCGACAGCGCGGCGACCTGATCTTCGTCGGATCCGACGTCGCCCTGCGTCAGCGCCCGCACATGGGTGCCTACGGCGCGGCCAAGGCCGCGCTGGTCGCGATGGTCACCAACTTCCAGATGGAACTCGAGGGCACCGGCGTGCGGGCCTCGATCGTGCACCCCGGCCCCACGAAGACGTCGATGGGCTGGAGCCTGCCGGCCGAGAAGATCGGGCCGGCGCTGGAGGACTGGGCCAAGTGGGGCCAGGCCCGCCACGACTACTTCCTGCGCGCGGCGGACTTGGGACGCGCCATCACGTTCGTCGCCGAGACGCCGCGCGGTGGCTTCATCGCCAACATGGAGCTTCAGCCCGAAGCACCGCTGGCCGACAACAAAGACCGCCAGAAACTCGCGCTCGGCGAAGAGGGGATGCCGTCATGACCACAACAGCTACGGTGCCCCGGGTTTCCGGCGGCGAGGAAGAGCACGGCCACCTCGAGGAATTCCGCACCGACCCAATCGGTTTGATGAAGCGCGTCCGCGAGGAATGCGGGGACGTCGGCTGGTTCCAACTGGTCGACAAGCACGTCATCCTGCTGTCCGGTGCCGGCGCCAACGAGTTCTTCTTCCGCTCCGCCGACGAGGACCTCGACCAGGCCGAGGCGTATCCGTTCATGACGCCGATCTTCGGCAAGGGCGTCGTGTTCGACGCCAGCCCGGAGCGGCGCAAGGAGATGCTGCACAACTCGGCGTTGCGCGGCGAGCAGATGAAGGGGCACGCGGCCACCATCGAGGGCGAAGTCAAGAAGATGATCGCCGACTGGGGCGACGAGGGCGAGATCGAGCTGCTCGACTTCTTCGCCGAGCTGACCATCTACACCTCGACCGCGTGTCTGATCGGGCTGAAGTTTCGTGAGCAGCTCGACCACCGGTTCGCCGAGTACTACCACGAGCTGGAACGCGGCACCGACCCGCTGTGCTACGTCGACCCCTACCTGCCGATCGACAGCTTCCGGCGCCGCGACGAGGCGCGCGTGAAACTGGTTGCGCTGGTGCAAGAAATCATGGATCAGCGGCTGGCCAACCCGCCGAAGGACAAGGCCGACCGCGACATGCTCGACGTGCTGGTCTCGATCAAGGACGAGGACGGCCGGCCCCGGTTCTCCGCCGACGAGGTCACCGGGATGTTCATCTCGCTGATGTTCGCCGGGCACCACACCAGTTCGGGGACCTCGGCCTGGACGTTGATCGAGTTGATCCGCCATCCCGAGGTGTACGCCGAGGTGCTGGCCGAGCTCGAGGAGCTCTACGCCGACGGCCAGGAGGTGAGTTTCCATGCGCTGCGCTCGATTCCAAAGCTGGACAACGTGGTCAAGGAAACCTTGCGCCTGCACCCGCCGCTGATCATCCTGATGCGCGTCGCCAAGGGCGAGTTCGAGGTCGAGGGCTTTCCCATTCACACCGGTGATTACGTCGCGGCCTCCCCGGCGATCTCCAACCGGATCCCCGAGGACTTTCCCGACCCGGACGCGTTCAAGCCCGACCGCTACAACAAGCCCGAGCAGGCCGACATCGTCAACCGGTGGACCTGGATTCCCTTCGGCGCGGGCCGGCACCGCTGCGTCGGCGCCGCGTTCGCCCAGATGCAGATCAAGGCGATCTTCTCGGTCCTGTTGCGCGAGTATGAATTTGAGATGGCTCAGCCGGCAGACAGCTATCACAACGATCACTCCAAGATGGTGGTGCAGCTCGCGCGCCCGGCCAAGGTGCGCTACCGCAAGCGCAGCGCGTAAGGGAGTAAGTCCAATGGGCGGATTCAGGATCGAAGCGGATCTGGATTTGTGTCAGGGCCACGCCATGTGCGAACTGGAGGCGCCGGACTACTTCCGGGTGCCCAAGCGGGGCAAGGTCGAGATCGTCGACCCCGAACCGCCCGAGGACGCCCGCGACGAGGTCGAGCGCGCGGTCGATATGTGTCCCACGCAAGCACTGTTCATCAAAGAGAAAGAAGACTGAGGACCCATGACTTCCAAGACGTCACACTCACGCGAAGACCTCGAGGCATGGGTCGACCGCTGGCTGCAGGCCAACAAGGACTGCGAAAAGGCCGGTGACTGGCGGCCGTTGGCCGACTTCTACACCCAAGACGCCACCTACGGCTGGAACATCGGCCCCAAAGAGGACGTGATGTGCGTCGGGATCGACGAGATCCGCGACATCGCGCTCGGCCTGGAGATGGAGGGGCTGGAGAACTGGGTGTACGAATACCAGAAGGTGCTCATCGACGAGAAGCAGGGCGAGATCGTCGGCTTCTGGAAGCAGATCGTCAACAAGAACGACGGCACCCGGGACGAGATCTACGGCATCGGGGGCAGCTGGTTCCGACTCAACGAGGACCGGCTCATCGAGTGGCAGCGCGACTTCTTCGACTTCGGCCACGTCGCGTACATGTTCGGCAAGCTCATCGAGTCCGGGGATCTGAGCGACGGCATGCAGAAGCGCATCGAGCGCAGCGTCGCCGGGGAAAAGCTGCCCGGCTACTACCCGCTTGGCGAGGCTCCCGTCCCCATCTGGTGAGGGGGAGCCAACCAAGCATTTGATTTGTTGCACGCGCTATGCTGACGCGACAAGGGTGCCTGTGGCACTCGTCACCTAGCTGGCCGGCATGAAGGGGCCGGTCAGCTCTGATCAATTCAAAGGCGAAATGGGGTCAGGACCATCGTGAAGACAAAAGGCGCACTGATCTGGGAGTTCAACCAGCCCTGGTCTATCGAGGAAATCGAGATCGGCGACCCGCAAGCGCATGAGGTCAAGATCCAGATGGAAGCGGCGGGCATGTGCCACTCCGACCATCACCTGGTCACCGGGGGCATCCCGATGGCCGGTTTCCCGGTGCTCGGCGGCCACGAGGGCGCGGGCATCGTCACCGAGGTCGGTCCCGGCGTGGACGACATCGCCCCGGGTGACCACGTCGTGCTGTCGTTCATCCCGTCGTGTGGGCAGTGTCCGACCTGTCAGGCCGGCATGCGCAACCTCTGCGACCTGGGCGCCGGCCTGCTGGGCGGCGCCGCGGTGTCCGACGGCACCTTCCGCATCCAGGCCCGCGGCCAGAACGTCTACCCCATGACGCTGCTGGGAACGTTCTCCCCCTACATGGTCGTGCACCGCAGCTCGGTGGTGAAGATCGACCCGTCAGTCCCGTTCGAGGTCGCCGCGCTGGTCGGCTGCGGCGTCACCACCGGTTACGGCTCGTCGGTCCGCACCGCTGACATCCGCCCGGGCCAGGACGTCGCCATCGTCGGCGTCGGCGGGGTGGGCATGGCGGCGCTGCAGGGAGCCGTCAACGCCGGCGCCCGCTACATCTTCGCGATCGACCCGGTCGAGTGGAAGCGCGACCAGGCGCTGAAGTTCGGCGCCACCCACGTCTACCCCGACATCTTCGCGGCGATGGCGGGCATGGCCGAGGTCACCTACGGCCTGATGGCCCACAAGGTCGTGGTCACCGTGGGCGAGCTGCAGGGCGCCGACGTCGACAACTACCTGAACATCACCCAGAAGGGCGGCACCTGCGTGCTGACCGCCATCGGCAGCCTGCTGGACACCAACGTCAACCTGAACCTGGCGATGCTGACCCTGATGCAGAAGAACCTGCAGGGCACCATCTTCGGTGGCGGCAATCCGCAGTACGACATCCCGCAGCTGCTGTCGATGTACAAGGCCGGCAAGCTGAACCTGGACGACATGATCACCCGCCAGTACAAGCTGGAGCAGATCAACGACGGCTACCAGGACATGCTGGACGGCAAGAACATTCGCGGCGTCATCCGGTTCACCGACGCCGACCGGTAACCACTTGTCAGCCGCGTCCGCTCAGTGACCGGCTTCGGCCACCTCATGGCGCCGGGACGCATCGGCGCCATGAGCGTGCGCAACCGCCTGGTCATGTCTCCGATGGAGACGATGTACGGCACCCCGGACGGGCTGCCGTCGCAGCGCACCCGCGACTACTTCGCGGCCCGCGCCCGCGGCGGTGTCGGGCTGATCACGTTGGGCGCCACCGGGGTTGACCATCACCACCCCGAGACTCCCGGCGGCTTGCATCTGTCCACCGATGATGCCGTCGCCGCGCATCGGGCGCTGGTGGAGGCGGTGCACGAGCACGGCGCCAAGATCCAGCCCCAGATCGTGCACGCCGGGCCCGACGGCTTGGGACCGGAGATCTTCGGTGTCGAGTCGCTGGGCCCGTCGGTGATCCCGTCCTACCTCACCGGGCGCCCGTCGGCCGAGATCAGCGCGCGGCAACTGACCCAGGTGTTCGATCTGTTCAAGGCCGCGGCCCGGCGCGCCGTCGAGGCCGGCTACGACGGCATCGAGCTGCACGCCGCGCACGGCTACATGCTGCTGGGCTCCTTCCTTGCGCCGCAACGCAATCGGCGCACCGACGAGTACCGCGGTGACTCGGCGTGCGGCCGGGCGCGGGTGGTGCTCGAGGCGCTGGCCGCGATCCGCTCCGAGATCGGCGACGCCCTGCCGATCACGCTGCGCATCTCCGGGTACGAACGCGTCGCCGGCGGCCGGGCCATCTACGAAACCGCCCGGCTGGCACCCGAACTCGTCGCCGCCGGGGTTGACGCGTTCCACGTCAGCGGCGGGGTGATCGATCGGCTGGTCACCGGCATGGTCAACGGCGCCGACGACGGCGACGAGCTCAACGTCGGTGCCGCGGCCGCGGTCAAGCAGGTGGTCGACGTGCCGGTGATCGCCGTCGGCCGCATCCACGACCCCGTGCGCGCCGAACGGATCCTGGCCGACGGCCGTGCCGATTTCATCGCCATGGGACGCCCGCTGCTGGCCGACCCCGACCTGCCCCGCAAGATCTCGTCCGGCCAGGCGCACCGGGTCCGCAGGTGCATCTCGTGCGAAAACTGCATCGACGCAATGGAACAGCGCTTCTCGGTCGATTGCGCGGTCAATCCGCGCACCGGCAAGGAACGGCAATTGGCGGCGGCCCGCGCCGACCGCGCGAAACGGGTGGTGGTGATCGGCGGTGGCCCGGCGGGGCTGGAGGCCGCGCGCGTCGCCGCCGAACGCGGCCACCGCGTCACGCTGTTCGAGCGCAGTGCGCAGCTGGGCGGCGCGCTGCGCTGGGCCTCGGTGCTGCACCCGGAAAACCAGCCGTTCCTGCGGTACCTGTGCGACGAGCTCAGGGCGAGCCGGGCCAAAATTCATCCGGGCCATAGTGTTTCGGCCGGCGACGTCGTCGCGTCCGCACCGGACGCGGTGATCGTGGCCACCGGTGGCCGTGTCGTCGTGCCGCCGATCCCCGGCGCCGATCGCGCGCACGTGCACACCGGGCCCGCGCTGCGCGAATTGCTAGGTGGCCGTGCCCAATCCGGCGCGCCGGCCTGGCAGCGCCTCGGCGCCGCTGTGTTGTCCGGCCGGCGGCAGCGGCTGCTGCGGCCGGCCGCGATCCGACTGGCCAGCCGGGCGTGGATGCCGCTCGGGCGGCGCGTGGTCATAGTCGGCGGTGACCTGGTCGCCCTGGAATTGGCGGAATTCCTTGCCGGCCGGGGCCGGTTGGTGGCCATCCTGGAAGCCGGCAAGGACATCGCGCCCGAGGTGGGCAATAAACGCAAGACCGAACACATGAATCGTCTCGACCGGCTGGGCGTCACCGTGCACGTGCGCGCCGTTACCGAACGCATCACCGCCGATGCGGTGGAGTTCACCCCCGACGGGGGAACCATCCGGCGCCTGGCCGCCGACAGCGTCGTGCTGGCCGGCACGGTCGAGCCGGACACCGCGCTGTTCGACGCCCTGGTCGACGCCCTGCCCGACGCCGAGGTGCACGCCGCCGGTGACTGCACCGGACTGGGTCTTATCCGCAAAGCCACCGAGGAAGGCGCGCGTGCCGCGTGCGCAATCTAGTGACAGGAGAACAGAAATGACCGAAACCGAGCAATCCCAGGCGTCGCCGGCCCTGACCGCGTCGCAGTCGTCGTGGCGGTGCGTGCAGGCGCACGACCGCGAGGGGTGGCTGGCGCTGATGTCCGACGACGTCGTCATCGAGGACCCGATCGGCAAGTCCGTCACCAATCCCGACGGCACCGGGGTGCGCGGCAAGGAGGCCGTCGGCGCGTTCTTCGACAGCAACATCGCCGCCAACCAGCTCTCGATCACCTGCGAGGAGACCTTCCCGTCGAGTTCACCCGACGAGATCGCCCACATCCTGGTGCTCAACAGCAAGTTCGACGGCGGCTTCACCAGCTCGGTGCGCGGCGTGTTCACCTACAAGGTCAACGACGCGGGACTGATCACCAACATGCGCGGCTACTGGAACCTGGACATGATGCAGTTCGGCAAACAGGACTGAGTCGTCACTCGAGCCGCGGCGATCTTCCTAGCGGCGCGTGAAGATCAGATGCGTGACGCCGCTGGGGCTGCTCACCGACTCTAGGTCGAATCGCTGTTCGAGGCCTTCCAGCCCGGTCCACAACGACTCGCCGCGCCCCAAGATGATCGGCACCACCGCGATGTGCATGTGGTCGACGAGATCGGCTTCGAGGAATTGGCGGACGCTCGACGGTCCCCCGCCCAGGCGAATGTCGCTGTCCCCGGCGGCTTTTCGGGCTAACTCGAGGGATTGCCTGGGACCGGCGTCGACGAAGTGGAAGGTGGTGCCGCCGTCCATCTCGATCGGGGGTCGTGGGTGGTGCGTGAGCACGAAGACCGGTGTGTGAAAAGGCGGCTCGGAGCCCCACCAGCCTTTCCATTCCTCGCCGCCGTCTTGGCCGGTCCATGGTCCGCGCTGCGGCCCGAACTTGTTGCGTCCCATGATTTCCGCGCCGATGCCCGGCGCCCATTGGCTGGCCAGGGCGTCGTCGATGCCGGTGGCCCCGCCCGACTCGCCGTGCATGGCGCGGAAGGTCCGCGTGGCGAAGAACCACTCGTGTAGCCGTCCGCCGGCGTGCCCGAACGGCGCGTCCATGCTTTGGCCGATACCGGTACCGAAGCCGTCGAGGGAAATCGAAAAGTTGTGCACGCGCACTCGTGACATGGTGAGGTCTCCTGAATCCATCCGCGTTGTGGGGCGTCGCAGGATTGACCCGAGACGGCGGCCGAACTCATCGGTACGTCGCCGAGGTCGCTTTGCGGCGCGTGGCGCGCGGGCGACCACAGCCGCTGGCGCAATGTCGGCGCACCTATGCTGGGCCCATGGCGTCGATCTTCACCAAGATCATCAATCGTGAACTTCCCGGCCGCTTCGTCTACGAGGACGACGACGTCGTCGCATTCCTCACGATCGAGCCCATGACGCAGGGCCATACGCTCGTGGTGCCGCGCGCCGAGCTCGACAATTGGCAGGACGTCGACGGACCGGCCTTCGCCCGGGTCATGGCCGTGAGCCAGCTGATCGGTAAGGCGGTGTGCAAGGCGTTCAGGACCGAGCGGTCCGGCCTGATCATCGCCGGGCTCGAGGTGCCGCACCTGCACGTGCACGTCTTTCCCACTCGCAGCCTCAGCGACTTCGGCTTCGCGGGAGTCGACCGTAACCCGTCCGCGGAATCGCTGGACGAGGCCCAGGCCAAGATCAAGGCGGCGCTGGCTCAGTTGACGTGAACGGGCTCGTGCGCCGGCACGTCACTGATGCGCGGCAGCGTCACCCGGAAGCGGCAGCCCTCGCCGGGCGCGGTGGTCACGCTGACCACGCCGCCGTGCGCGCGCACCAAGGAGTCGACGATGGATAGTCCCAGCCCGGTACCGCCGCTGGCGCGGGCGCGCGACGAGTCGGTCCGGTAGAACCGCTCGAACACGCGCGACGCGTCCTCCTGGTTCATGCCGGGACCCTGGTCCAGCACTTCGAGCACGGCGTCCTCGCCGTCGGTGCCGACCCGCACGGTGACGTCGGCGCTTGCCGGGGTGTGCTGCAACGCGTTGGCGATCAGGTTGCTCAACACCTGCCGTATCCGCGCCTCGTCACCGAGCACCTCCGGGGTGCCGGGCCCGTCCAGGACCTCCATGGTGATGGTGCGCTTGGGGTCCATCGCCTGCCCGTCGTGCACGGCATCGCTGGCCAGCGCCAGCAGATCCACCCGGTGGTGTTCGAGCGGTCGTTGCACATCGAGGCGGGCCAGCAGCAGCAGGTCGTCGACCAGCAGGCCCATCCGGGAGGCCTCGCTTTCGATCCGCGACAACAGCATCGCGACGTCGCGCGCGGCGCCCTGGCGATACAGCTCGGCGAAGCCGCGGATGGTCGTCAGCGGGGTGCGCAGTTCGTGGCTGGCGTCGGTGATGAAGCGCCGCATCCGGTCCTCGGAGCCGCGCGCCTTCTCGGCTGAGGACTCCGAGGACGCCAGCGCCTGCTGAATCTGCGCCAACATGCCGTTGAGCGCGAGCGAGAGCCGGCCCACCTCGGTGCGCGGATCACGTTCTGGCACACGGCGATCCAGTTGGCCCGAGGCGATCGCCGCGGCAGTCTGCTCGACCTCGGCCAGCGGCCGCAGGCTGCGCTGCACCACCGCGAAGCTGGCGATCCCGACCACGACCAGCACCGCCACCCCGATGCCCATCTGCAGCCAGACCAGCGAGCTGACCGTGTGCTGGACGTCGGACAGGTCGATCGCGACGGTCGTCAGCCCGTGCGGGCCGTGCACCGAGACGGCCCGCCATTGGATGTCCGAGCCGTTCACCGACGGCAACGTCGTCGGATTGGGGCCGACGTCGTTGTTGGGCGGTAAGGCCGGTTCGGCGTTGCGGTCGTTGATCGCGGTGAACGGGGTCCCGTCCATGCTGACGCCGCGGACGTAGAACTTCGACGGCGGCCGGCCCGGGTCGGGACCTTCGTACGGCGGCGGCGACTGCCGCCGCGGGTTCTGCGCCCAGCCCCGCGACGCGTCGAGCAGCGTGGAGTCGATGCGGCTGACCAGGCTGTGCCGCAGGATCGACGTCACCGCGATGCCGGACACGGCGAGGCCGCAGGCGACCAGCGCCAGGGTGGCGGCGACGAGCCCTATCCGAAGGGGCAATCCGCGTCGAGGCTTCGTGACCATCTACCTAACTTCTTCTACCGCCGCCGGCCGCGGGCGGGCTCAGCGCGGTTCCCGCAATACGTAACCGACTCCGCGCAGGGTGTGCAGCAGCCGCTTCTCGCCGGTGTCGATCTTGCGACGCAGGTACGACACGTAGGACTCGACGACATTGACGTCACCTCCGAAGTCGTAACGCCACACGTGGTCGAGGATCTTCGGCTTGCTCAACACCGTGCCGGCGTTGATCACAAAGTAACGCAGCAGCGTGAATTCGGTCGGCGACAGCGACACCGGTTGCCCGGCCTTCCACACCTCGTGGGTTTCTTCGTCGAGTTCGATGTCGGCGAAAGACAGTCGAGCGCTGCGCGGTTCGGCCCCGCCCTTGCCGGCGCGGCGAAGGATGACCCGCAACCGGGCGACGACCTCCTCGAGGCTGAACGGCTTCGTCACGTAGTCGTCGCCGCCCAGCGTCAGGCCGGCGATCTTGTCCTGCAGGGAATCCCGGGCGGTGAGAAACAGGGCGGGGGCGTCGATGCCGTCGGCGCGCAGCCGGCGCAGCACGCCGAACCCGTCCATGCCCGGCATCATCACGTCGAGGATGACCGCGTCGGGCCGGGCCTCGCGCGCCCGATCGAGGGCCTGGGCGCCATTGGTTGCGGTGTAGACCTCGAAACCCTGGAATTTCAGACTGACCGAGAGCAGCTCGACGATGTTGGCTTCGTCGTCGACCACGAGGACGCGAGCCTCCGGTTTAGTGTCGTTGGGGGTTGCCGATGTCATCAGATGCTTCTGTCCCTTGCTGAACGTTTGCCATGCGAAGGTTGTGTACTTCCTGAAAGCTCAGTGCCAACCGTCTGATAGTAGTCTGCCAGGAATCATCGCATTGCCTTGGGACGTAACGGGCTTGCCCAGCTTGCGTCGCGAATAGACTCGAGGAATGAACCTCGCCAGAAGCATCGTGTCGGCCGCGGCGGCGCCCGCCCGGGTCGGGTTGGCCGCCGCCGATGCGAGCCTGAGCGTCGCGAGCACCGCCGTCGGCGTGGCGAAGCGAGCCCTGGGCGACGGCGGGACCGCCGGCACCAACGCGATGACGTCCATGCTGGGGATCGACGACGCGATCATGCGGGCCAACCGGCTGGCCAGGCTGCTCGACGACGACGCCCCGCTGGGCCGGGCGGTGGCCCCGGACGGCCCGATCGATCGCTTGCTGCGCCCGGGCGGGGTGGTCGACCTGCTGACCTCGGAGGGTGGGTTGCTGGACCGGCTGACCGCCGAGGGCGGCGCCCTGCACCGCACCCTGCAGCCCGGCGGGTTGGCCGATCAGCTGGTCGCCGAGGAGGGGCTGATCGAGCGGCTGCTGGCCGAGGACGGGCTGGCCGACCGGCTGCTGGCCGAGGGCGGGCTGGTCGACAAGCTGACCGCGAAGAACGGACCGCTGGATCAACTCGCCGACGTCGCCGACACCCTGGCGCGGCTCACGCCGGGCATGGAGGCGCTCGAGCCCGCCATCGCCACGCTGCAGGACGCCGTCATCGCGCTCACCATGGTGGTCAACCCGCTGAGCAACATCGCCGACCGGATTCCGCTGCCCGGCCGGCGGCGCCCGTCGTCGCGGGCGGTGCGCTCCGCACGTGTGATCGACAGCGACCAGTGACCGATTAGGCTGGGCACGGTTTTACCCCGCCTCCTTAGCTCAGTGGTAGAGCACTCGCCTTGTAAGCGAGCGGTCGTCAGTTCAATCCTGACAGGGGGCTCCCACTGAGTCGCTCCGCCAGAGCAGCCAAATTGGAGTCGAACAAAGCGTCCAGGTCGAAGGTCGTTGCGGCGATCAGCCAATAGGCGACCGACCACCACGGGAAAGCTGTGAGAACACTCTATTTTGACTGAGATGCCGCGTATTCCGAGTACACGCGCGATGGCCGTGATATGAAGCGACTACTCGTTGGTTAGCAAATAAACTGCCATTCTCTATCGGCCGCCTAGCCAGCGAGGGGGGTCAAAAAGTCGGCCTGATAAACGTAACCCGGGGGGGTTGTCAGGATGACGGCTGCTGCGACTGCGCCACGAGCCTTGCTGCTGCGGCTCCTTCGCCCGTCGACACGGGTGAACCCGTATCCCGTCTACCGTGAGCTCCGAGAGCATGGACCGCTGCATGTCCCCTCGGCCAACCTCACGGTGTTCGGTTCGTTCCGGGACTGCAACCAGGTGCTACGGCACCCCGCGTCGGCCACCGGGATCATGTTCGCACGGCAAGAGATCGCTGCCGGTGCCCAGCGGCGGCCGTTCGGCGAAACGGGCTTTCTGTCCCTCGCCCCGCCGGATCACGCCCGGTTGCGCCAGCTCGTCGGCAAGGCCTTCGCACCGAAGGTTGTCATGGCGCTCGAACCAGAAATCAGCGGGCTGGTGTCTTCCCTCCTTGACGATGTTGAGGCCGCGGGCACTTTCGACGTGATCGCCGATCTGGCCTACCCACTACCCGTGGCGGTGATCTGCCGGCTGCTGGGCGTGCCGATCGAGGACGAGCCGGAGTTCAGCCGGGCGGCGGCGCCGCTGGCGCGACTGGTCGACCCGTTCATCACGTTCTCCCGCGACCCGGCCGCGTCCGACGAACGGAAGCGGGCAGGACTGTGGCTGCACGAATACCTGCACAACCTGATCCAGCAACGCCGCCGTGCGCCCGGTGAGGACCTGATATCCGCATTGATCGCTGTTGAGAAGTGCGGTGACCAGCTCACGGAGGAGGAGATCATCGCGGCCTGCGCTCTGATACTCATCGCCGGGCACGAGACCACAGTGAACCTCATCGCCAACGCGATCCTTGCGATGCTGCGTCATCCGGGCCAGTGGGCCGCACTGGGCGCCAACCCGGGGCGGGTGTCAGCGGTGATAGAGGAGACGCTGCGGTACGACCCACCGAACCAGCTGATGGCCCGGATCGCGGGTGAGGACATGACGATCGGCGATGCCCCGGTTGCGAAAGGCGGGATCATGCTGTTGTTGCAGGCCGCCGCCCAACGCGACCCCGACGTCATCGAGAGGCCCGACGAGTTCGACCCTGATCGAGAAACTATTCACCACTTGGCGTTCGGGCACGGTCCGTCCTTCTGCCTCGGCGCGCCGCTGGCCCGGCTCGAAGCGTCGATCGCGTTGACGGCCGTGACATCGCGCTTCCCTTGCGCACGTCTTGCTGGTGAGCCGCTGTACAAGCCGAACGTCACGCTGCGCGGCATGTCGAAGCTCACCATCGCCGTCTGAACTCGCTCCCGGCCAACGCGCGTGTCGGTAACCGCGACGCTTGCGCGTGACCCGGATTACGGCTGACCCGGGATGGCGTCCAGACCGCCTTGAATGTCCTGCAGCTTCCCCTGGATGCCCTGCAGATCCCGTTGGATGTCCTGTAGATCGGACAACGATTTCTGATAGTCCGGCTGCGTCGGGTCCGGTGCGGTGGGTCGCGACTGCGGGCAGTACGCGACGATGGCGCCCGCGGTGACCTTCGCGCTTTGATCCGCGTCCCAGACCGACCTGCGCTGCACGAACCCGGCCGCGTCCGCGAAGTTCGGTTGGTGCGCCAAAAAGTCGCACACCGCGTGCCCTTGGCTCAGCACGTAGTCCTGGCTGGGAACGGGCACCCCCTCGCGCTTCAGCGCGCCGATGAAGGCCGCGTCGACGGCGCCAATCGCCGGGGCGGACGCCTTCGGCGCCACGGGCGGGGCGGGCGCGGCCGCGGGCGGGGTGTCCTCCGGCTGGGCCGCCGAATCGTGGTGGCGCAGCGCGAACATCACCACCACCGCGGCGACGACGGCCACCAGGGACAGCGGTAAGGCCGCGAACAGACCCAGGCGGCGCAGCGCGGCGACCTTCCGTCGCCGCGCTGCGATGGCGCGGACTTCGCTCTCCCGCGACCGGACGGCGCCGGCGACCTCGCTCTCCCAGGCGTCGAACGCGGCGACCTCGGGCGTCCCCGCCCCCTGGGCCAGGATTTCGTCGAGCAGTTGGTCGGCCTCATGCGACGACAGCTGACCGCCCTGCTCGCGGATCTGTTGGCGCCGCAGCGCGATGAGCCGCAATTCCGAATCGATCTTCTCGCGGTCGCGCATATCAACCAGTTTGAGAGCGTCGCGCCGTTGTTACAACTCCCGATAAGCAGATGGCCGCCACCGCATTGATGTCACAGCCCCTCATGCGAAAGACTCGGTTGAGCCGGCCAGCCGTAGCCGTGGGATTCGAGGCAAGGGATGGACGTGATCACCGTGAGCCGTAACCGCATCGGGCCGCTCGTCGTCGGCGCGATTGCCTTCGCGCTCGTCGGTTGTTCGGCGTCGCATCCGCCGGCGGCCACCGGCCCGGCCACCACAACGCGGGCCGACTCGTCGCCGGCGCGGATGGTGCCCGCCGACGCGGGGACGACCGGCGGTGCACAGCCTCGCCTGGCGTCGGACCCGGCACAGCTGGCGGACGACCTGGTGGCCGACGAACGCGCGCTGCGTGATCCGGGCACACCGGACGCGGCGCTGACGGCGGCGGCGCGTCGCGAGCAGGCCGCCTACCGCGCAATCGGGCGCCACCCCGAATGGGACGCCACCACACGCGGGCGCATCCCGCCGGAGCTGACCGACGTCTACGACCGCAACGTCGACGCCCGCCGGCAACTCACAGCGCTGACCCCGGTGCGAGAAACCTTGCCCGCGTGGCGCATCGAGCCGCCGGCACCGGCCGACGAACTGATGAACTACTACCACCAGGCGGAAGCCGAATCCGGCGTCGACTGGAACTACCTGGCCGCGATCAACCTCGTCGAGACCCGCTTCGGCAGCATCGTCGGCGCGAGCACCGCCGGCGCGCAGGGACCCATGCAGTTCCTGCCGTCGACGTTCGCCGGCTACGGCCAGGGCGGCGACATCCACTCACCGCATGACAGCATCCTGGCGGCGGGTCGCTACCTGGCCGCCAACGGCTTCGCCACCGATCGCGACCACGCCATCTACGGGTACAACCATGCCAACCAATACGTGCGCGCGGTCGACGATTACGCGGCGCTGATCGCGGCCGATCCCGCGACGTTCGCCGCGTTCTACCGGTGGGACGTCTACTGCCTGACGACGGCGGGCGACGTGTTACTGCCCATCGGTTACGACGCATCGTCGCCGATCCCGGCCGCCGATTATGTGGCGGCCCACCCGCAGTAGACCGACGCGCTAGACGTACTTG
This sequence comes from Mycobacterium sp. 1482292.6, assembly GCF_001672995.1. Lineage (NCBI taxonomy): Bacteria > Bacillati > Actinomycetota > Actinomycetes > Mycobacteriales > Mycobacteriaceae > Mycobacterium > Mycobacterium sp. 1482292.6. The sequence goes on from NZ_LZKV01000080.1 coordinate 28,876, forward strand.
CGGGCAATGTCTCGCAGGTGCGATCCCACATCCTGACCGGTGGCCCGCTCGAGTCGGATCCCCAGCTCGCCGGCGAGATTGACGAAGCCCATCAACAGCATCATGTCGCCGTCGGGCTCGTCGACCACGTTCTCGACCAGGCGGCTCCAGGTGAATTCGTGGCCGCTGTCGGACGACCAAGCCGTCATGACATCGATGGCTCGGCGAACGTTTTCTCTCACGTCCATCCCCGGAGCCTGCCACGCGCGCTCTCCCGCCGCAGTGCGGCGAAGGTCCGCAGACACGTCAGCGGGCGCGCCGGATTACGGCAACGCCCGCTGACGGTTCAGATGATCAGCGCCGGGTCAGTACAGCGGCACCCAGACACCGAAGAACCAGTAACCCCAACCCCCGTACTGCCAGTTGAAGACGGGCACGACGGTAAAGGTGTTGTAGTTGAACGGCCCGAAGTCGCGCCGTCCCGCATCCCAGTCACGAGGCGGACCGTCCCACGGCCGGTTCCAGCCTCCTGGAGGCGGCGGTCCGTTCCAGCCCCCCGGAGGCGGCGGGCCCTCCCAGTGCGGCGGCGGGTGGCCCGGAGCCGGACCGTCGTTCCAGCCGTAGCCATGCGGCCGCGGCGGCGGGGGCGCCCCGCGACCCACGATGCTGAATTGGACATCCGGACCAGCGGGACCACCGATCTGTGCGTTGGCGGTGACCACATCGTGGCGCGGGACGTAGGGCGGGTGCGGAGGCTGGGTGGGCGGCGGGTTCAGCGCCTCGTACCGCTGCCTGTTGTTCGGCGGCGGGTTCTGGTTCGCCGGCGCGTTGTTCGGGCCGCCCTGCGCCGGCGGGTTCTGGCCGTGCTCGTTGGGCGGGTTGTTCTGCCCCGTCTGGGCCGGATACTGACCGTGCTGGTTGGGCTGCGGGGTGTTCTGTCCACCCTGCGGGGGGTTGTTCTGGCCGCCCTGCGGGGGGTTGTTCTGGCCGCCCTGCGGGGGGTTGTTCTGGCCGCCCTGCGGCGGATTGTTCTGACCGCCCTGCGGGGGGTTGTTCTGGCCACCCTGCGGCGGATTGTTCTGACCGCCCTGCGGCGGATTGTTCTGACCCCGCTGCGCCGGTGGGCTGTTGTGGCCGCCCTGCGGCGGGTTGTCCTGCCCGCCCTGCGCCGGGGCGTTTCCGCCACCACCGCCAGGCTGGCCACCGGGGTGTCCGCCCGGTCCGCCGGGGTTGCCCCCGCCGCCGCCACCGCCGCCACCGCCGCCACCGCCGTGGCAGTTCGGGCACGGCGGCGGGTCAAGCGGAGCGGAGTACGCCGACCCGGCGTTCAGCGTCGCCGCGGAAATGCTCAGCCCGGCGGCCAACGCGGCGGCACTGACGACACGTTTCATAGACATAACTGCGTCCCCTCTTGGGAGTTATCGCACCTGCACTACGGGCAGGTGAGGTCCAACTCGAATGGCTTGGTCACCTGCTGCGGTTGCTGCGGGTTGCTCATGTCGGTACCGGTAGCTGTGCCCTTGATCGCCCAGTCCTTGCCCTTGACCGCGGCCCCGGCGCTGCCGGCCTGGTTCGGTGCGGCGTCGGAGAAGCCGAGTGCGACACCGTTGACGGTGCCCAGCCCGACGGAATGCACCAGCGGCGGGTTGCCGTTGCTGACCACGGCGCCCAGCCCGTTGGTCGGGTCACCGATCCCGATCGTGATGTTGTCACCCGCGGCGGTGCAGGTGACCTGCCCGCTGATGTTCTGATTCTGACCGTCGACGGTCAGGACCGGACCCGCCGCTGCCGCCGCAGCGGACGACGAGCCTGACGCCCCGGTATTGGATTTGTTGCTCGAACATCCGGCGCTGGCCGCGACCACCAGGGCCACGCCGGCTACGCCGACCACGATCCCACGCTTCACTACTACTTCCCTTCGTGTCGCTGGTTCCGCTGCCTCACACGTTGGCCGCGTCAACCCAGGCGGACTACCTGGACCCGTCGGGCCGACGCGTAACGGCCGGTCCACCTGGTACCCCGTACCCCGGACTTGCAAACGCTACGTTACGTTCCGCCGGCCCAGTCGCCGGGCCGTCACGGAAGAACGCGCAGCCCCCACTTGCCCAGCAGCGGATTGATGAGCATGAAGTAGGTCGTGTAGTCATCGCCGTCGGGCGAAGACATCAACAGGCCGACCGCGCTGACGGTGCCGTCCGGGTTCATCACGAAGCCGGGACTACCGCTGTCACCGTCGAGGCTGAACACGCTGGCTTCGACGACGTCACCATTGATGCCTTTCACGGCGCCGCACGTCTCACCGGTCACCGCGCCGATCTTGCAGAACGGCATACCGACTTGAATCTGCTGGCGACTCAACACATCCCGGACCTGATACCGGCCGCCGACGTCGCCCACCGGCATACCGACACTCGGCTCGAGACGGATGATCGCGGCGTCCCTCTTGTCGCCCTCATGCTCGCTGGCGGAGATCCTGCCGAGTGGTGCATCGTTGCCGTAGGTCCACTCGCTGCCGTCGTGCGCGTCGCAGTGGCCGCTGGTCATCAGGTAGTAACTGCCGTCGGAACCCTGTGCCGCGAATCCGGCTGTGCACCTTCCGGATTCGTGATCGACCCCGATGCCCGGAGCCGGCGGCGGCGACGGCAGGGCCGGGGGCGGTGCTGCCACAGCGGTTTTCGCCGACGTCGTGGCGGCCACCAGCACGGCACCCAAGAGTCCCAAACCCCGCAACCACGGCATGGTCACGCCGCCCCCCTCCGCTTGTGCCCGGCAGATAATAGCGGCGCCGCTCGCCTGAAATGAGATGGCGACCAATCTATTCCACGCACGGGGTTCACCCGGCATCGACGTGCCGGGCAAGGAACTCCAGCACAGCGTCGGCGAAGACATCGTTGCGGTCACCGGCCACCATGTGACCCGCACCGCGGACGTCGGCGAATTCGACTTGCGGGAAACGCGCGAGGAATTCGTCGGCGCGCTCCTGGCTGACCAGGTCGCTCATCTGGCCGCGGATCAGCAGGATCGGCACCCCGCCGCGCAGGATGGCTTCGACCGCGGTGTGCATCCGATCCGGGTCGGTCACCTCGAAAGGGGGGAAAGCCGCAGTGCCGCTGATGAACTGCGGATCCCAATGCCAGTACCAGCGATCGCCGCGGCGACGCAGGTTGGTGGTCAGGCCTTCCAGGTCGGTGGGTCGCGGCCGGTGCGGGTTGTATTCGGCGATCGCGTCGGCGACTTCGTCGAGCGAGCTGAAGCCCGACTCGACCCGGTCCGCCATGAAGGCGTGTATCCGGTTCGCCCCGGACTGGTCCATGTTCGGCACGATGTCCACCAGCACGACCGCGCTGGCGATGCCCGGCGACAGCTCCCCGGCGAGCAGCATCGACGTGAAACCGCCCAGGGAGGCGCCGACCAGAACCGGTTGCGGGGGCAGCGTGCGCAGCACCTCTTGGACGTCGGCGGCGAAACTGACGACGCGATAGTCGCCGTCATCGGACCAATCCGATTCGCCGTGGCCGCGCAGGTCGACGGTGACGGCCTGCCACCCACGGGCAGCGACAGCGGCGGCCGCCTTACCCCACGACCGCCGGGTCTGCCCGCCGCCGTGCAGGAACACCACGGCGCGCGCGTGCGGATCCCCGAGGCGGTCAGCGACGATCTGCACCCCGCCGGGGCCCTGGATCGTGAACGGTTCGGCTGCCGTGGGCATCAGGTGATACTAAGGCGCGCCCACCAAAACCTCGCGTTGGCTTAACGTCAACGGCATGCGGCGGCGTCAACGCGAAGGGCGTCGGGCATTGCCGGTGCCGCGCGGAATCGGACCGCAGCGAAGGAGAACGCATGCATCTCGACGAGTACATGTCGCACGATGCGACCGCCCTGGCCGAGCTGGTCGCGAGCGGGCAGGTCGCCCCCGCCGAGCTTCTCGCGTTGGCGCGGCAACGAGCGGACGCGGTGAATCCGCGGCTCAACGCCATCGTCTGCCGCCTCGACGACGTCGCCGACCGGCAAGCCGCCGACCCCTCGCTGAGCGGGCCGTTCGCCGGCGTGCCGTTCCTGATCAAGGACCTCGGCCAGGAATACCGCGGCTTTGCGACCTCGTGCGGGTCCCGCTCGCTGGCCCATGACGTGGCCGACCGGCACGCCCTGGTCACCGAGCGGTTCCTCGACGCGGGGCTGGTGATCTTCGGCAAGACCAACACCCCGGAATTCGGGGCCAAGGGCGTGACCGAACCCGACTACTGGGGCCCCGCGCGCAACCCCTGGGACACCGGGCATACCCCCGGCGGCTCGTCGGGCGGATCCGGGGCGGCCGTGGCGGCGGGCATCGTGCCGGCGGCGGGCGCCAACGACGGCGGCGGGTCGATCCGCATTCCCGCCGCCTGCAACGGCCTGGTGGGCCTCAAACCCAGCCGGGGCCTGGCGCCCTACGGCCCGCAGACGGGTGAACTGATGTTGGGCATGGCGACCCAGGGCGTGGTGTCGCGCACCGTGCGCGACAGCGCGGCGCTGCTCGACGCGATCGTCGGGCCCGACCCGGGCGCGGCGTACCGAGCGGCGTTGCCCGACAAACCCTTTGGTGAACACATCAAACAGCGACCGGACACCCTGAAGATCGGCTACTCGGCGCGGTCGGCCATCAACGCCCGGCCCCACCGCGAGGCCGTCGCCGCTCTCGAAAAGACCGTGGCGCTCCTCGACGAGTTGGGCCATCAGGTCGAGGAGGTCGCACCCCCCTACGACGATGCCGCCCTGGGGCGCGACTTCCTGACCATCTGGTTCGCCCAGCTGTATCAGCAGGTCGCCGACATCAAGAGGCGAACCGGCGCGCGCGACAACGACTTTGAGGCCGACACCTTGGCCATCGCCGAACTCGGGCGGTCCGGCGGCGTGCTGCCGGTGATGTCCGCGCTGGAGAACCGGAACGATTACATCCAGTCCCTGACCGCGTTCCACGCCAGCTACGACTTCTTTTTGACACCCACCCTGGCCACCCCACCGCTGGCCGTCGGCGCCACGACGACCGCGCCCGTGCTGCAGCGGGTGGCTCGGCTGGTGAGCAAGGTGCGCGCCGGAAAACTGATGGGGCTCAGCGGAATTCTCGATGACCTCATCCAGGAGAGCCTCGGCTGGGTGCCCTACACACAACTCGCCAACCTCACCGGCCGCCCGGCGATCAGCGTGCCCCTGCACTGGACCGACGCCGGACTTCCGCTGGGTGTGCAGTTCGTCGGGTCGATCGGGTCAGACGGCGATCTGCTGCGCCTGGCCGCGCAACTGGAAGAGGCGCGGCCCTGGGCCCACCGGCATCCGGCACCGAGTTAGCGGTTACGCGGCGGGACCGCCGTCTTCGGGACGCCGCCGGCCCCGCCACAGACCGGCGAAGCGCCGGGCGATGTCGCCGAGGCGACCGCCCGCGTGCTGCGAGGCCTTGATGCGGCCCAGGGCTTCTCGCCCCTCGTTCGCGTAGTCCTTGACGGATTCGTCGCCTTCCTCGGCGCGCATATCTGTCTCCAATCCTGTTGTTATTCCGGCGCCTGACGCTCGGGTGGTTCCGATGGCGTCAAGCGCTCGGGCGGTTCGGCCGGCGTGAGCCGTTCGGGCGTTTCCGTCGGCGTGAGCCGCTCCGGGGTCTCGCCGGGGGTCCCCGGCTGCGCGGGCTCCGAATTCTGCGGCCGCTCCGCCGAGAGCCTGAGGCGGGTGTCGATCATGCTCAGTCCTTTGCTCGGCTCATGGGCGCGTACCCGCGGTACCCGGGCACCCAAACGCCCGCGGCGATACCGGATCGACGCGGCGGCGTGCTAGGCGCGGGCCGAGTCCTTATGCGCCTTGATCGGCGCGGTGCTGGGCCACCTTGAGCAGGTTGCCGCCCAGGCTGCCGCGCGCGGTCCGAACCGTCACCAGCAGCCAGGTGAACAGCAGGCCCGCGTAGGCGACGGCCGCGGCCACCCTGCCGTAAAGGGTCAGGCGGCTCCAGATCATCGCGATGATGTTCAGCGAGGCCACCAGCGACAAGCCGAACATCGCGTAGCAGCCATACAGCATGGTCGTGCGCTCGCTGCCCGCCGCCATATGCGGGAGCAGCAGCGCGCCCGCGATCACCCATGCCGAGGACCTCGACCGGGGTGTGCGCCGGGGATGCGTCGTGCGGGTTCGCCATGGCCACAGCTGAAGAACCCCACTGCGCCGGGTGAGCGGCCCGCCGGATTAGCCGCATACACTCTAGCCGTGGTCAATCCGGCGCAACCGAGGTCGGCGGTCACGAGGATCCCGCTGATCGTCGGCGTTGCCGTCGTCGCGCTGCTCGCCGTCCTGGCGGTGCCCATCAAGCAACGATGCGGGGCGCCAGGCTATTCGTGCGCGTCGACGCTGGATACCGACGGCAACATTCACTACTACTACGAGGTGGAACCGGCGGGCGTCTACCTCGCCGAGATCGTCACCGGCGCCAACATCACGCTCTTCTACTCCTCGGGCGAGGACCTGGTCAGAGCCCGCTAGCACGCGTTTGCTGGGCGGTCCGCTGCGAGAGCGGGCCACGGGGCCGTTTCCGCCCGGTAACAACTTCGGCTCGATCCGGGCGGCGGCGTGGCCGGCGCGAGACCGTTCGGTGACCCCGCCACCCGCAAGCGGGCAAAACCTGCTGGTAGAGCGAGGATCACGGAAGCTGGTCGCGCCCGGCCGGCCCGACGGGCACGCTCGGCCCGACCGTGTGACGGGTGCTCTCGATTGGGGGCTTCATAGCAAGCTAACGCATACTTGTCACCATGCTTGAAGCGACATCGCCGCAAAGCACCGTTGCGGTGCCCGGTGATGTGCTGGGCGTGGGCAGAGGTTTGTGATGGCCCGCTCGGGCGGCGCCCATCGCCGTCATCGAGCCGTCCGTCAACCCTCCCGTCTCCGTAAAGGGCTGACGCGCACCCTGGGCGCGCTGCTGTCCGTGGCGGCCGTCGGGCTGACCGGGGCCGGGTACTACGTGGCGCACGGCGCGCTGGGCGGCATCACGGTCTCGAACGCCCTGCAGCCCGACGATCCGCGGTCCAGCGGCGACGACATGAACATCCTGCTGATCGGGCTCGATTCGCGTAAGGACCAGGACGGCAACGACCTGCCCTACTCGATCCTGAAGCATCTGCACGCCGGCGATTCCGACGACGGCGGCTACAACACCAACACCATGATCCTGGTGCACGTCAGCGCCGACAACAGAGTCGTCGCCTTCTCGATCCCGCGCGACGACTGGGTGCCCTTCACCGGGGTGCCGGGATACAACCACATCAAGATCAAAGAGGCCTACGGGCTGACCAAGCAGTACGTCGCCCAAAAGCTGGCCAACCAGGGCAACAGCACCCAGAAGGAACTCGAGACCAAGGGCCGCGAAGCCGGCCGGGCGGCGACGCTGCGCGCGGTGCGAAACCTGACCGGTGTGCCCATCGACTACTTCGCCGAGGTCAATCTGGCCGGGTTCTACGACCTGGCGCAGACCCTCGGCGGCGTCGACGTGTGCCTGAACCACCCCGTCTACGACTCGTATTCCGGCGCCGACTTCCCCGCCGGGCGGCAGCGGCTGGACGCGTCCGAGGCGCTGTCGTTCGTCCGGCAGCGTCACGGCCTGGAAAACGGCGACCTGGACCGCACCCACCGGCAGCAGGCGTTCATCTCGTCGGTCATGCAGGAGCTGCAGGCCACGGGCACGTTCACCAACATCGACAAGCTCAAGAACCTGATGGCGGTGGCGCGCAAGGACGTGGTGCTCTCGGCGGGGTGGAGCGAAGACATGATCCAGCGCCTGGGCGGGCTGGCCGGTGGCAACGTCGAGTTCCGGACGCTGCCGGTGGTGCGTTACGACAACATCGACGGCCAGGACGTCAACATCGTCGACCCGGCGGCGATCAAGGCGGAGGTGGCGGCGGCGATCGGGGCCGACACGACGACGACCGCGCCGAGCACCACCGCCGTGAAGCCGGATCCCACCACGGTCGTCGACGTGGTCAACGCCGGCAGCATGAGCGGTCTGGCCACCGAGGTATCCCGCGCGCTGAAAAAGAAGGGCTACACCCCGGGTCAGGTCCGCGACCGCGAATCCGGCGACCCGACCTCCACGACGGTCGAGTACGGCGCCGGCGCGCAAACCGATGCGCTGAACCTGGCCAACCTGCTCGGCGTGGACGCGCCGAAGCAGCCCAGCCCCAGGGTGCAGCCCGGACACATCCGCCTGACCGTGGACACCAATTTCACGATGCCCAGCCCCGACGAGACGCAGATGGACGACACCACGAGCACCAGCTCGAGCACCACGTCGACCAAGGCCAAGAGCTACTACTACAACGGCACGACCACGACCTACCCGACGCCCGATCAGGGCAAGCCGATCGATGGCGGCGGCGTGCCCTGCGTCAACTAGCCATCACGCTGCGCGGTGATCGCAAGCGCGGCGGAGCCGGGCGCGGCGGGTCGCCGCCATCAGGCTGCGCGGTGATCGCAAGCGCGGCGGAGCCGGGCGCGGCGGGTCGCCGCCATCAGGCTGCGCGGTGATCGCAAGCGCGGCGCAGCCGGGCGCGGCGGGTCGCCGCCATCAGGCAGCGCGGTGATCGCAAGCGCGGCGGAGCCGGGCGCGGCGGGTCGCCGCCATCACGCATGCGTGCCGCCGACCGC
>NZ_LZKV01000081.1:0-60710 GCF_001672995.1 Mycobacterium sp. 1482292.6
AGGCGCGCGACCTGAGCAGTAGCGACCGCACCAACCGGGCACCGCTCGATCCGAGACTGTGGCGGGCCTCGGCGGCGTTGCGCCGTTACCTGGTGGCCGTGGTGGGCTGCGGTGTGCTGATCTCCGGCTGCGCGATCGGCTCGGCGATCGTGCTGGCGGGCATCGTCGCGCGCGTCGTCGGCGACACCTCCGCCCGGAGCCTGCATGGGTGGCTCGGCCCGCTGTCAATCCTGTTGGCGCTGTGGATGATCCGTGCGGTGACGCACTGGCTGCAGGCCCGCCTGGGGCAACGCGGAGCCAGCGCTGTCATCGCCGACCTGTCCGGTCAGGTGCTCACCGCAGTCACCGACCGGCAACCCCGTGACCTCGCGGCGCAACGCGACGCCGCCGCCGTCGTGGTCACCCGCGGCCTCGACGGTCTGCGCCCCTACTTCACCGGTTACCTGCCGACATTGCTGCTCGCCGCCATCCTGACCCCCGCCACGGTGGCCGTGATCGCGGCCTACGACCTGAAATCGGCGGCCGTCGTGGCGATCACGCTGCCCCTGATACCGATCTTCATGGTGCTGATCGGGCTGGCAACCGCCGACCGGTCCGCGGCCGCGCTGACCGCGATGACCACGCTGCAGGCCCGGTTGCTGGATCTGATCGCCGGCATCCCGACCCTGCGGGCGCTGGGCCGCAGCTCGGGCCCGGAACACCGGATCGCCGAACTGGCCGCCGCGCACCGCCGCTCGGCCATGGCCACCTTGCGGATCGCATTCCTGTCGGCCCTGGTGCTCGAGCTGCTGGCCACGCTTGGGGTGGCGTTGATCGCGGTCGGGATCGGCCTACGTCTGGTGTTCGGCGAGATGACCCTGACCACCGGCCTGACGGTGCTGTTGCTGGCGCCCGACGTGTACTGGCCGTTGCGCCGCGTCGGCGTGGAATTCCATGCCGCACAAGACGGCACGGCCGCCGCCGGTGCGGCGTTCGACCTCATCGGCGGCCCGACGTCGGCGCCGGCCCGGACCCGGACGGTCGCTGCGCGCGGCGCGCGGATTCGCCTCGAACATCTGAGCGTGGACGGCCGCGACGGCCGGGCGCCGCGCGACCTGAACGCGGTCATCGAGCCCGGCTCGGTGACGGTGCTCACCGGGCGTAACGGCGCCGGCAAGAGCACCGCGCTGCAGGCGATCGCCGGCATCGGCGTGCCCTCGTCGGGCCGGGTCATCGTGGACGGCGTCGACGTCGCCGACCTGGAGCCGGCCGGCTGGTGGGCACAACTGTCCTGGCTGCCGCAACGCCCGGTGCTGGTCCCGGGCACCGTCGACGACAACCTGGCGCTGCTCGGACGACTCGACGACGTCGAAAAGGCCTGCGCCGATTCCGGATTCGACGCCGTGCTCGCCGAGCTGCCCGATGGGGGCAGCACCGTGCTCGGACGCGGCGGTGTCGGGTTGTCGCTGGGGCAACGCCAGCGGCTGGGCCTGGCCCGAGCGCTCGGCTCGACGGCCGCCGTGCTGTTGCTCGACGAGCCGACCGCACACCTGGACGCACCCACCGAGCAACGCGTCTTGCGAGCCATCGCCGAACGGGCGCGGGCCGGTGCGACCGTGATCGTCGTCGGCCACCGCGCGCCGGTGCTGGCCATCGGTGACCGGATCGTCGAGGTGGTCGCCGAGCGGGGGCTGCGTCATGCCCCGGTGTGATCCGCTGGTGCACGCTGTGACACTGCTGCGCCCCCGGTGGCCCCGCGTCCTGGCGGCCATCGCGCTCGGGGTGCTCTCGCTGGGCAGCGCGCTGGCCCTGGCCGGTGTCTCGGCGTGGCTGATCACCCGCGCCTGGCAGATGCCGCCCGTGCTGGACCTGTCGGTCGCGGCGGTCGCGGTCCGCATGTTCGCGATCTCCCGGGGCGTGCTGCACTACTGCGAACGATTGGCCACCCACGACACGGCTCTGCGCGCGGCCGGCGCCGCGCGGGTACAGATCTACCGGCGGCTGGCGCGCGGGCCCGCGGCGGCCGCCGTCCGGCTGCACAGCGGTGAACTGGTGGCCCGGGTCGGGACCGACGTCGACGAACTGGCCAACGTCCTGGTGCGCGCCCTGGTGCCGATCGGCGTCGCGGCAGTGCTGGCCCTGGCGGCGACGGCGGTCGTTGCCGCCATTTCGCCCGCGGCGGCCGTCGTGCTGGCCGTCTGCCTGCTGATCGCCGGGTTCGTCGCTCCCCGCCTCGCGGGTCGGGCCGCCGCGACCCAGGAAGACGTTGCGCGCCAGCATCATTCCGACCGCGACACGTCGGCGATGCTGGCCCTCGAGCATGCCCCGGAGCTCCGGGTCGCCGGCCTGCTTCCCGGGGTCATCGCCGAATCGCAACGCCGGCAACGCGCGTGGAGCGATGCCCTGGACGCCGCCGCCAAACCCGCCGCCATCGCCGAGGCGATGCCCACCGCGGCGATCGGGGCCAGCGTGCTGGGCGCGGTGGTGTGCGGGATCGGGTTGGCGCACGCGGTCGCGCCGACCACCCTGGCGGTGTTGATGCTGCTGCCGCTATCGGCCTTCGAGGCGATGACGCCGTTGCCGGCCGCCGCGATCCAGTTGACGCGGTCCCGGATCGCCGCGCGCCGCCTGCTCGATCTGACTCCGTCGGGGCCCGAAAACCCCACGGGGAGCGCACCCACACCGGTCGGCGCCGGACGGCTGACGGCCGACGTGCGTTCCGGCCACGACGGCGCGGCGCGGTCCACCCGGGCAGCGATCGACCTGCCGCCGGGTGCGAGGCTGGCTGTCACCGGCGCCAGCGGTTCCGGGAAGACGACCCTGCTGATGACCCTGGCCGGTTTGTTGCCGCCGCTGGACGGGCGGGTCACGCTGGACGGCATCGCCCTGACCGAATTCGATGAGGTCGACTTGCGCAGCGCCGTCGGGTTTTTCGCCGAGGACGCGCACATCTTCGCCACCACCGTCCGCGACAACCTGTTGGTCGTGCGCGGGGACTGCCCCGACGACGAACTGACGGCAGCACTGGACGTCGTGGGCCTCGGCCCCTGGCTCGCCGCCCTGCCCGATGGCCTGTCCACGGTGCTCACCGGCGGCGCGCAGGCCCTTTCGGCCGGCCAGCGCAGGAGGCTGTTGCTGGCCCGCGCGGTGATCTCCCACGCGCGGATCGTGCTGCTCGACGAGCCGACCGAACACCTCGACGTCACCGACGCCGAACGGATACTGCGCGACCTGTTGGCCCCCGATTCGCGGCTGATGTCGCCGCGGCGGACGGTGGTGGTGGCGACGCACCACCTGCCCGAGGACATTGATTGCCCCGAACTACCCGTCGTTCAGCAGGCGCCGCAAGACGTCGTCGAGTGTCTCCGCGTTGACGCTCGGGTCGCGCAACCTGGGCGGGCAGCGTCCCCACAAGACCAGCGGTAACTCGTGCGGCGCGAGTTCTATCACAATGCCGGCCTCGGCCGGCGTTGCCGACACTCCGTTTCCCGGTACCACAACGACGTCGGGCCGATGGCCGTTTCGTAGCGTCACCGGCCGGGTTATCGCGCCGGCTTCGCGCCAGCGACAAGCTTCCACCAGGGCCGGCAGCGCGTTGAATGCCGCGAGCGCGTGGGTGATCATGGCCGGATCCGAGAGCAGTCGGACGCTGAGGTCGTCGTCGCCCACGAGATCCCACCGGTGCAGCACCGCTTCGCTATGGCTGTGCATCTCTAACCGCTGTGCGGTCATCTCCCAGCCCGTGTACATGATGGTGTCCCCCGCGTCGAGGGCGGCGACCGCCGACTCGAAACGAGCGGCGTGTTCCACCAATTGTTTTCGCAGAACAGGGTCGGGCAACGCCCGAAACGGCGGCTCGCGCACCTCCCACGAGCGCGTCGCCCTTGTCGGTCGGCCCGCCAGATATTCTTCGATGAGGTCGGCACGTTCCGCCGCAGCGGCGGTGACATGGGCGGTGAGTTCGTGGGCGCTCCAGCCGGAGCACCAGGTCGGCGCAGATGCCTGCAATCCAGACAGGCTAGAGATGAACGCGCGCATGGCTTCATCGCGAAGATTCACGCTGTCTGTCATGGTGTCGACAAACTCCCGGACGAATTCGCAGCTGACTTCTTGTGCGGTCCCCACCCAACCGTCCGGGACGACGCAGCGCTAGCCGTTTTCCGACATCACAGTTGTGGCGCCGCACTCAGAGGTGTCGCCGGCGCGGCATGAACTCCAGCGACAGCAGCACGAACAACAACGGGACGATCTGCGTCACGGAGATCACCGCATACCGCCGGGCGTCGAGGGCATGCCACTTACGCACGTACCGGTACAGCGACTCGAGGGCGATCAGCGGGTCGAGCACGTGGGTCAACCGGTAGAGCAGGCCCTGGGTCCAGCCCCGGTTCGTGGCGTCGAAAATCTCCGGGAAGGCCGCGAAGGCGAGCGAGACCCGCTGTGCCCCAGCCTCTTTGCCGGCCATGATCATGTCGACGCTGAGCCGCTCATCGAGCCCGTTCGGAGCGCCGCGCCGGCGCCATGGCACGTCGAGGGTGATGTCGCTGCCGCCTCCGGCGGTGGCGTACCGGTGGAACGCCTGCACCTTGCCCGTCTTGTCCCTGGCGATGATCAGACGGATGCCGGGGAACCGGCCTTCGAGCACGCCGTCGAGGTTCATGTGGAATCCGCGATCGGCGTGGGCGCCCTTGGACGACTCCCGCACCACCTCGGTCAGCTCGGCCAGCAGCTCCTCATCGAGTTCCTGCTCGGACACGATTTCGGTTGTGACGCCGCAGTTGTGGGTGCGCTGCACCGCCTGACGCAGGTTGCGGAACTTGCGGCCCACCATGTCGAAGCCGGCCACGTCGACGACCACATCGCGCCCAATCGGGATGGGCCGCAACGTTTGTCCCAGCACCGCCGAATCGCTCCACAGGCCGAGCCGCCGCTCGCTGCAGCCCACCACGGCGATGCGCCAACCGTGGGCGTGGCAGAAAGCGGCGAAATCGGCCACCAGTTCACCGAAGTGCGCCTCGTCACCGATCGGGTCACCGCCGACCACGGCGATCCCCAGCCGCGTCCGGTAGGCCAGCGCCGCGGTCCCGTCGGCGGTGAAGTGGTAGCTCTTGCCGGTCTGCATGGTGAACGGCGCCAACGCATCGCCGGCGGTCGCGTCGATCAACTTCCACAACCGCGGCAGGTCACCCGGCCGCGGATGGGAGGTCGTCGGCCACATCAACACCATGCCCGAGCTGGCGATCACCACGTCGCCGAGCAGATCGAAGGACAACACATGCAAACCCAGTCCCGCCAGCACGAAGAAGGCCGCGGCGGCCGCGTGCATCGTGGTCACAGGCCGGCCCAAAAAGATGCCGCGGGCCATCCAGGCCACCGCCACCAGCACCGTCAACGACCACGCCAACCGGTCGGTGTACTGCCAACTGGGTTGGCTGTGGTGGCGGGCGAGGATCTCGATGAGCCAGCACGCCGCGCCGAACAGCGCCAGGGCGCCGAGCAAGCGGGCCGCGAGTGAATCGACCGAAACGACAACGCGTTCGCGCGCGCGGGGCCTCGCTACCGTGACGCCCACCACCGGCCCGTTCACACCCACCTCCCGATGCGCTGACAACAGCTGGGCGGCTTGGTTGCCGCCTCTGCACCGAATACCCGGCTACGTTAAAGCTACGCCGCATCACGGCCATTACAAGGCGGAATTAGCGCGGAGATTTCGCGGCTATCGGGTCACGTTTTAACGACGGGACGAAGGGAAGTATTTCAGCACGCCTTCTTGCACCACCGTGGCCAGCGGCAGGCCGGACCGGTCGAAGAAGTGCCCGGTGCCCAGCCCGCGCGAATCGGCCGCGACCGGTGACGATGTGGAGTACAACACCCAGTCGTTGAAGTCGACCTGCCGATGAAACCAAATGGAATGATTGGCCGACGCGGCGAATATGCGGTCGAATCCCCAGGAAAGACCGTGCGTGGTGATAACCGAGTCCAAAACGGTGGTGTCCGACGAATACACCATTGTTGCCGTGTGCAATACGGGGTCGTCGGGAATCTCTCCCAACGCCTTCACCCAGACCCGATTGTGCGGCAGCCGCTCGCCCTTCGTGCGCATCACCCAGGCGGGGTCGTTGGTGTACCGCCATTCGATGGGCTGCAGGGCGTTGACGAAGTGCGGAACAGTCTCCTCGTAACCGCGCAACAGTTCGCCGATGGTGGGCTGCGTGTGCGGTTCGGCCACCTCCGGCGGCTCGACGCCGTGTTCGAGGCCGCGGCCCCCGGCCATGTAGGAGATCAGCGCCGAGCTCAACAGCGTGCCGTCCTGCACCGCATCGACGCGCCGGTTGGCGAAGCGGCGCTCGTCGCGCAGCCTGGTCACGCGGAATTCGATGTCCTTGGCGGTGTCGCCCCCGTTGATGAAGTGCACCGACAGCGCGCTCGGCGGCAGGTCGTCACGAACCAGGCTGCGGCTGCTCGCGACGAACGACTGCGACATGAGCTGACCACCGAATGTTCGCATGGGGTTCTTGCTCGGATGCGAGCCGATGAACAGGTCGTCCTCGACGCGCTCGAGGTCGAGTGTCGCCAGCAGTTCGGTGAAGTCCGAATGGGTCGGTACTGCGGCTTGTTCCGCCGCGTACGGCTCCTGGGGCTCACAGCCGGCCGGCACACGCTCTCCTCGCGCTAGACGTCGTCCTCTCCGATCCGGTGCACATGGATGAGGTTGGTTGACCCTACTGTGCCAGGTGGCGCACCGGCGACGATGACCACCAGGTCGCCACGCTTGTAGCGACCTAGTTCCAGCAGCGACTTGTCGACCTGGCGGATCATGCCGTCGGTCGAGGTCATCATCGGGACGATAAACGTCTCGGTGCCCCAGGTCATGGCGAGTTGGCTGCGCACCTCGGGCCACGCGGTGAAGGCCAGCAGCGGCAGCGGGGTGTGCAGGCGCGCGAGGCGCTTGACCGTGTCGCCGGACTGCGTGAACGCGACGAGCGCCTTGGCGTCCAGCCGCTCGCCGATGTCGCGGGCCGCATACGAGATCACCCCGCGTTTGGTGCGGGGCACGTGCGTCAACGGCGGGGCGGCCGTCGAATTGTCCTCGACGGCGCAGATGATGCGCGCCATGGTCCGCACGGCCGCCATCGGGTACTTGCCCACCGAGGTTTCCCCGGACAGCATCACCGCGTCGGCGCCGTCGAGGACGGCGTTGGCGACGTCGGAGGCCTCGGCGCGAGTGGGCCGTGAGCTCTCGATCATCGAATCCAGCATCTGGGTCGCGACGATGACGGGTTTCGCGTTCTCCCGGGCCATCTGGATAGCCCGCTTCTGCACCAGCGGAACCTCTTCCAGGGGCAGCTCGACACCGAGGTCGCCGCGGGCCACCATGATGGCGTCGAACGCCAGCACGATGGCTTCCAGGTTGTCGACGGCCTCCGGCTTCTCCAGCTTCGCGATCACCGGCACCCGCCGGCCCACCCGGTCCATCACCTCGTGCACCAACTCGACGTCGGATGGCGAACGCACGAAGGAGAGCGCGACCAGGTCGACGCCGAGTTCCAACGCGAAGGTGAGGTCCTCGATGTCCTTCTCCGACAAGGCCGGTGCGGACACGTTCATGCCGGGTAGCGAAATGCCCTTATTGTTGCTGACCGGCCCGCCCTCGACGACGGTGCAGATGACGTCGTCGCCCTCGATGCCTTCGATCACCAGGCCGACCTTGCCGTCGTCGACCAGAATCCGGTCGCCGACGGCGGCGTCGGTGGCCAGCTTCTTGTAGGTGGTCGACACCCGGTCGTGGTCGCCCTCGCAGTCCGCCACGGTGATCCGGACGGTTTCGCCGTCGGCCCAGTAGGTGGGACCGGTGGCGAAACGCCCCAACCGGATCTTGGGGCCCTGCAAGTCGGCGAGTACGCCGACGGCGCGGCCGGTGGCGTCGGAAGCCGAACGGACGCGCTCGTAAGCGGCCTTGTGATCCGAGTAGTCGCCGTGGCTGAAGTTCAGCCGGGCAACGTCCATTCCGGCTTCAACCAGGGCCTGGATCGACTCATCCGAATTGGTCGCAGGGCCAAGGGTGCAGACGATCTTTCCGCGTCTACTCACGCCGACCCAGCATAGTCGTGTGCAACCCCCACGGCCCGCAGATGGCCGACGCCGGGCAGTGTGCTCTTACCCACCAAGAACGGTGGGAAACAGCGGGAAGGCGGGCAGGTTACGCAGCGCCGTCCACGCGATCGTCGCGGCCACGACCGTCAGCAACGCCGCGCGCGACGGCAAAGACCTGCCGCGGGCGCGGCGGACCAGCGCCCACACCGCCAGCAGCGGGATTCCTACCAGCAGGAAGACGTTGTCGTGGACGGCGGCCAGCAGGTCACCGTGCAATAGGTCATACGTCATCCGCAGCCCACCGCAAAACGGGCAGTTCCAGCCGGTGAGCATCCTGAACGGGCACGGCGGGTAGATCGAACTGGGACTGTGGGGGTCGGCCAGGGCGACATAGGTGAGCGCGCCGCCCAGCGCCAGGCCGGTTCCGGCCGAGATGGCGAGGCGATGACGCCCCATCCCATCCGGATGGGAGTGTCCCGGGGCGTGCGCGGGCGAGTGGGGTTGGGTCATCGAGCAGCTGACCCTGCGGTGGTCACGCTTTTCAGGATGCCAGATCCGGTGCGCCCGGGCCGATGAAATGGGGCGGCACTCGGCGGTCAGCGGCCCAGGCGGTTGCGCAGTCGCGAGCCCCAGCGCCGGCGCGTTTCCGGTTTAGCCGGGGCCGTTTCGGTGGCGGGTTCGGGCTGTGGCTTCTCGGCTTCCGGTTCTTCGGATTCCGGTTCTTCGGCTTCCGGCTCTTCGGATTCCGGCTCTTCGGCCTCGGCCTCTTCAGCTTCGGGCTCTTCGTCTTTCGCTTCGGGTTCCTCGGCTTCGAGCTCTTCCGGTTCCTCGTCGTCGGCCTCGAGCTCCGCTGCCTCGAGCTCGGCCACGTCGGCTTCCTCCGCACCGGAATCCGCGGCCACGGTCTCGGTCGCGGCCTCGTCCGCCGCCGCCTCAACCTCTGGTTCCTCGGATTCCTCCTCGGGCTCGGGCTCTTCGGCCTCGACCTCGGCGGGTTGCTGCTCGGTGACGGCCTCCGCTGAGTCCGCCACCGGTTCTTCGACTTCCGGCTCGGCGGCGGGGATCTCGTCGGAGTCCGCCGCCTCTTCGCGGCCTGCCGGCGCATCGGCCGCGGCAACGGCGCCGGCACCGGCGGCAGCCGTCGTCGCCGCCACCGTCGCGGGCTCGGCGTCCAACTCGGCCTGCGCCTCTTCCTCCTCGAGGTATTCGTTGCCGCGCAGGCTCTCGGGATCTTCGCGCCCCTTGGGCGCCGCCATCAGATACACCACGGCACCGATGAACACGAAAGTCGATGTGAACGAGTTGATCCGGATGCCCGCGATGTGGGTGGCGGTGTCGTCGCGCAGCAGCTCGACGCAGAACCGCCCGACGCAATAGCCCGCCACATACAGCGCGAACAACCGGCCGTGGCCCAGCGTGAAGCGCCGGTCGGCATAGATCAGGACCACGAAAATGAGCAGGTTCCAGAGTAGTTCGTAGAGGAACGTCGGCTGCACCACGAAAGCGATCTGGCCCGTCGAGATGCCGTCCAGCGAATGCGGGTCGATGTACCCGGTGGGGTCGCGGCGGTAGAACACCTCCAGACCCCAGGGCAGCGTCGTTTCGCGGCCGTAGAGCTCCTGGTTGAAGTAATTACCGAGCCGGCCGATCGCCTGCGCCAGAATGATTCCCGGAGCCAGCGCGTCGGCGAAGGCCGGAAGCGGAATCCCGCGCCGGCGGCAGCCGATCCAGGCGCCGACGCCGCCCAGCGCCACCGCGCCCCAGATGCCCAGGCCGCCGTCCCAGATCCGCACGGCCGCCCCGAGTCCCGCGCCGCCGGGGCCCCAATAGGTTCGCCAGTCGGTGGCCAGGTGGTAGAGCCGACCACCGATCAAGCCGAACGGCACCGTCCACAGCGCGATGTCGTAGATCACGCCGCGCTCGCCACCGCGCGCCTCCCAGCGCCGATCACCGATCAGTAGCGCCGCCACGATGCCGGCGATGATGAACAGCGCGTAGGCCCGGATGGGCAACGGCCCCAGGTGCCAGACACCCTGCGGCGGGCTCGGGAAGTAGGCCAGCAGCTTTGTCACGAGGCGGACGCCCCCCGACGGACACCGGCCGCGAGTTCCTCAGTCAGCGTGCGCAATGCAGTCAATCCCCCGTCCCCCAACGCCGTCACCAGCGCCGACCCCACGATGACACCGTCGGCGTAGCTGCCGATCTGGGCGGCTTGCTCTCCCGACCGGACCCCCAGGCCGACACCGACGGGTATGTCCGATATCTCTTTGACCCTGCCCACCAACTCGGGGGCGGCGTTGGACACGACGTCACGCGCCCCCGTCACGCCCATCGTCGAAGCGGCATAGACGAATCCGCGCGACGCCTCGACCGTCATCGCCAACCGCTGCGGCGTCGAGGACGGCGCCACCAGGAAGATCCGGTCCAGGCCGTGCCCCTCGGATGCCGCCAGCCACTGCGCGGCTTCGTCGGGGATGAGATCGGGGGTGATCAGGCCGTACCCTCCGGCCGCTGCCAGATCCCGGGCGAACGCGTCAACGCCGTAGCGCAACACGGGGTTCCAGTAGGTCATCACCACCGCATGCCCACCGGCGGCGCTGATCGCCTCGACCGCGGCAAGGGTGTCGCGCACGCGCACGCCGGCGTGCAGCGCGGCCTCCGTCGCCTTCGCGATGGTGGGGCCGTCCATGCCGGGATCGGAATAGGGCACCCCGACTTCGATGATGTCGCAACCCGATTCGACCAGTGCGGTCATTGCGTTCACGGACGTCGGCACGTCGGGATAACCGGTGGGCAGATAACCGATCAGCGCCGCCCGATTGTCGTTGCGGCAGCCGTCGAAGATCGACTGAAGTCTGCTCGCTTCGCTCTGCTTGACGATCATCGATCGCTGGACCCCAACAGCCCGAACCACTTCGCGGCCGTCTCGACGTCCTTGTCACCGCGCCCGGACAGGTTCACCACGATGATCGCCCCCTGCCCCAATTCGGGTCCCAATTTCAGCGCGCCGGCGACGGCGTGCGCCGATTCGATCGCCGGGATGATCCCTTCCGTGCGGCACAGCACGCGGAACGCATCCATCGCCTCCGAGTCGGTGATCGGACGGTACTCGGCGCGCCCGATCTCGCGCAGGTACGCGTGTTCGGGACCCACACCCGGATAATCGAGACCCGCTGAGATGGAATGGGATTCGATGGTCTGCCCGTCGGAGTCCTGCAGCAGATACGAGAACGACCCCTGAAACGCGCCGGGCGAGCCGCCGCTGAAGGTCGCGGCGTGCCTTCCGGTTTCGACACCGTCGCCGGCCGCCTCGAAACCGACCAGCCGCACGCCCGGATCGTCGATGAAAGGGTGGAAGATGCCGATGGCGTTGGATCCACCGCCGATACAGGCCACCACGGCGTCGGGCAAGCGTCCGGCCTGGGCCTGGATCTGGGCGCGCGCCTCGAGGCCGATGATCCGCTGAAAGTCGCGCACCATGGCGGGGAAGGGATGCGGGCCGGCCGCGGTGCCGAAGCAGTAGAAGGTGTTGTCGGCATTGGTAACCCAATCCCGAAACGCCTCATTGATGGCGTCCTTGAGCGTTTTCGAGCCGCTGGCGACCGCGACGACCGTCGCTCCCAGCAAGCGCATCCGTGCGACGTTGAGCGCCTGGCGCTCGGTGTCCACCGCACCCATGTAGATCACGCATTCCAGGCCCAGCAAGGCACACGCGGTGGCGGTGGCGACGCCGTGCTGCCCGGCCCCGGTCTCGGCGATCACCCGCTTCTTGCCCATGCGCTGCGCCAGCAACGCCTGACCGAGCACGTTGTTGATCTTGTGAGAACCGGTGTGGTTCAGGTCTTCTCGCTTGAGGAAGATCCGTGCGCCGGCCTGTTCGGACAGCCGCGGCGCCTCGTACAGCGGTGAGGGCCGGCCGGCGTAATGCGCCTGCAGGTAATCGAGCGTGTCCAGGAAATCCTGGTTGACCCGTTCCTTCTCGTAGGCGGCGGTGACCTCTTCGATCACGGCCATCAACGCCTCGGCGACATAGCGGCCGCCGTAGACGCCGAAATGGCCACCCGCATCCGGTTCGTGGCGGGTGGGTTCGGCGATGGCTGCGCTCGGATGCGGAAGGTCCGGGCGGGACAGGTCCACCATCACCAATGCTCTACGCGGGGATGGCTCATGGCGTTCAACGTATCAGCGCAGGGGCTCTTCAGTGACGAAGCGACTAGCGAGCCGGTTTCGGACAGGACGGATGGGTGCCCGCGGTGACCAGGTCGGCAACCGCGGCGCGCGGGTCACCGCTTTTGACCAGACCTTCGCCGACCAACACGGCGTCGGCACCCGCACCCGCATACGCCAGCAGGTCTGCGGTACCGCGCACACCGGATTCGGCAATCCTGATCACGTTGCTGGGCAGCCCGGGTGCGATGCGCGCGAAGCAATCCCGGTCCACCTCCAGCGTCGCCAGGTCGCGGGCGTTGACGCCGATTACCTTGGCGCCGGCCTTGAGCGCCCGGTCGGCTTCTTCTTCGGTGTGCACCTCGACGAGCGCCGTCATGCCCAGCGATTCGGTGCGATCCAGCATCGACACCAGCGCCGACTGCTCCAGCGCGGCGACGATGAGCAGCAGCATGTCGGCGCCGTGCGCACGCGCTTCGTGAATCTGATAGGGCTGCACGACAAAGTCTTTGCGCAGAATCGGGATCGAGACCGCCGCGCGCACCGCGTCGAGGTCGTCGAGCGAGCCGTGAAAACGTCGCTCCTCGGTCAAGACGCTGATGATGCGGGCGCCACCGTCTTCGTAGGCGCGGGCCAGCTTGGCCGGATCGGCAATGGTCGCCAGGGAGCCCGCCGACGGGCTGGCGCGCTTGACTTCGGCGATGACGCCGATTCCCGGCTCGCGCAGGGCGGCCATCACATCGCGTGGCGGCGGCGCGGCCGCCGCGGCGGCTTTGATCTCGGACAGGCTGATGAGCGCTTCCCGCGCGGCAACGTCGGCCCGGACTCCCTCGAGGATGGAGTCAAGCACGGTTGCCGGACTCATGCCTGTCGTTTCCCTTCGCCCTGTTCGTCCGCTGTCATCCCACGGCCACTTTGGTGTCCCCAGCCGATCGCGACGACGTGAATGAAGGGTAGCGGCCCGCGGCTTGCGGCCCGTCACCGACCCTCGGTGTCAGACCCACCCGCCCGATCGGTCGGGTCGCGCCCCTCGTCAAGCGCGTCCCAGATCGTCCGCTCCGACATTCCCGGCGTCTCCGGCTGCTCCAGCATCGCCCCGTCGGCCTCTTCGCGTTGCACAATCGACCGGCGCGTCGCCGGTGTCGCGTACTTTCGTGCGCTCGAGCGGGCGGATCGCGAGTCCGACGCGGATCGCATGAGCAGGACGGCCGCGATCAGCGTGCACGCCGCGGCCGCCACCGTGACGCCGGCGCCCCAGTACCGCCGTTCGCTTCCGACCAGCGTCATCACCGACACGTGGGCCAGCTCGGCGCCGCGGACCGCCACGTCGGGCAGCGCCCACAGGCTGATCCCGAGGTAGCCGACCGCCAGGCTGACCACCGCCAGCAGCCCCGCGAGTGCGCGCAGCAGCCACCCCCGCACGGCGATGGCGGCGACGGCCCCGGCCAGCAGCAGCAGCGCCAACGGCAACAGCGCCGTCGACCAGGCGCCGCCGGCCAAAGTCACCTGTTTGGGCGGCCCCAGCCCGTCGAACGAGCGGATGACGACCCACGGCAGCCGCGAGGCCACCCACAACGCCCCCGCGGCGACCACCAGGACGATCTGGGCGATCCGGATCAGCCAGCGGCCGGCCGGCCGACCGGTGTCCGCGCCGGCCTCACTCATCGCACCCCGGTTCGGTCAGCGTCTCGGCGGCGGCGATCGCGCTGAGCACCGCGCGGGCCTTGTTCGTCGCCTCGGTGTACTCGTAGGGGCCGTTGGAGTCCGCCACCACCCCGCCCCCGGATTGCACGTACGCGGTGCCGTCGCGCATCAGGGCGGTGCGGATGGCGATCGCGAAGTCGGCGTTGCCGGCGAAGTCCAGGTAGCCGACCACGCCGCCGTACAGGCCGCGGCGGGTCTTCTCCACCTCTTCGATCAGCTCCATGGCCCGTACCTTCGGGGCGCCGGACAGGGTGCCGGCCGGGAAGCAGGCCGTCACCGCATCCAGCGCGGTCCGGCCCTCGTCGAGCGTCCCGGTCACCGTCGACACCAGGTGCATGACGTGGCTGTAGCGCTCGATGTGGCTGTAGTCCTCCACGCGCACGGTGCCCGGAGCGCAGACCCGCCCCAGATCGTTGCGGCCCAGATCGACCAGCATCAGGTGCTCGGCGCGTTCCTTCTCGTCGGCCAACAGCTCCTTTTCCAGCAGGTGATCCTCCTCGTCGGTGTCGCCGCGCCATCTGGTTCCCGCGATCGGGTGGGTGGTCGCGACGCCTTCGCAGACGGTGACGAGCGCTTCCGGGCTGGAGCCGACGATCGAAAAGTCGGTTCCGCCAGCGTCATTCGGCACATGCAGCAGATACATGTAGGGGCTCGGATTGGTGACCCGCAACATCCGGTACACGTCGATCGGGTCCACCTGGGTGTCCATCTCGAACCGTTGCGAGGGCACCACCTGGAAAGCTTCGCCCGCGGCGATCTGTTCGACGAGGTAGTCGACGATCTTGCCGTACTCCTCGACGCTGCGCTGCGCGCGGTAGCGCGGCTCGGGCCGCTCGAACGTGCCGACCGTCGACGGCAACGGCTGACCCAGCGCCGCGGTCATCACGTTCAGGCGGGCGATCGCGTCGTCGTAGGCCTCGTCGAAGCCGTCCTGGGTTCCGTTCCAGTTCACGGCGTTGGCGATCAGCGTGATGGTCCCCTCGTGATGATCGACCGCCGCCACATCCGTGGCCAGCAGCAGCAACATGTCGGGGAGCTTGAGGTCGTCGACGGCCAGCTCGGGCAGCCGTTCCAGGCGCCGCACCATGTCGTAGGCGAAGAACCCGACCATGCCGCCCGACAGCGGGGGCAGCCCCTCGAGCGGGCCGGTGGCCAGCACCTCCAGGGTGGTGCGCAGGGCCTGCAGCGGGTCGCCCCCGGTCGGCGCGTCCCGTGGCACCACGCCCAGCCAGACGGCTTCACCGTCGCGCACGGTCAGCGCCGACGGCGATCCCGCGCCGATGAACGACCACCGCGACCAGGACCGGCCGTGCTCGGCGGACTCCAGCAGGAAGGTGCCCGGGCGGTCGGCGGCGAGTTTGCGGTAGGCCGACAGCGGAGTCTCGCTGTCGGCCAGCACCTTGCGGGTCACCGGGACCACACGGTGCTCGGCCGCCAGCTGGCGAAAAGCCTCTCGTGAGGTCGTCGCGGCAGGGTGGGCGTGCACCGATCCATCCTTCCAGACGCGTGGAAACCCGAGCGGGACAGCGTCCGGCGTAGCGTGTCCGCCATGAAACCTGGTGACACCGTCGCGGACTTCGAACTGCCCGATCAGACCGGGACGCCGCGCAAGCTCAGCGAACTGCTCTCCGGCGGGCCCGTTGTGCTGTTCTTCTACCCGGCCGCGATGACGCCCGGCTGCACCAAGGAAGCGTGCCACTTCCGCGACCTGGCCGCCGAGTTCGCCGCGGTCGGCGCTAACCGGGTGGGCATCAGCGCCGACGCCGTGCCCAAGCAGGCCAAGTTCGCCGACCTGCAGAAGTTCGACTACCCGCTGCTGTCGGACACCGACGGCGCCGTCGCCACCCAGTTCGGCGTCAAGCGCGGCCTGCTCGGCAAGCTGATGCCGGTCAAGCGCACGACGTTCGTCATCGACACCGACCGCACGGTGCTCGAGGTGATCTCCAGCGAATTCAACATGAACGGCCACGCCGACAAGGCGCTGGCGACGCTGCGGGGCCGCGCGTAGCGGTCAGGGGTTGATCGCCAAGAACACGTAGGCGGCCAGCAGCACCAGATGTACCTCGCCCTGCAGGCGGGTCGCCCGCCCGGGCACCACCGTCAGCATGCTGATCACGACCGTCAGGGCAAGCAACACCAGCTGGATGGCGCCGAGGCCGAGCACCAGCGGCCCCTTGAGCCAGATCGACGCCAGCGCGATCGTCGGGATGGTGAGCCCGATGCTGGCCATCGCCGAGCCGTACGCCAGGTTCAGGCTGATCTGGATGCGGCCCTTTCGCGCCGACCGAGCCGCCGCGAGCGTCTCGGGCAGCAGCACCAGCGCCGCGATGATCACGCCCACGAACGACTGCGGCAAGCCCGCCATCACCACCGCGTGTTCGACGGCCGGTGATTCCTCCTCGGCCAGGCCGACCACCGCCACCAGCGCGCAGAGCAGCAGCACCAGGCTGCTCAGCGCCTGCCGCCTGGTGGGTGGATCCGCGTGACTCTCGTCCTCGAACACGCGCTTTTGGCCCCTCTGCGCGATCGGCAGAAAGAAATCGCGGTGCCGCATGGTCTGGGTGAACACGAACAGCAGGTACACCAAGAGCGTGGCGATCGCGGCGAAGCCGAGCTGGCTGGGGGTGAACTCCCTGCCCGGGCGCCCAGTGGTGAAGGCGGGCAAAACCAGGCTCAACGTGGCCACCGTGGTGACCGAGGCCAGGGCGGCTCCAGCGCCTTCAGCGTTGAACAGGGTCACGCCATAGCGTCGGGAGCCGAGCAGCAGCGATAACCCGGCGATCCCGTTGGTGGTGATCATCAGCGCGGCGAATGCGGTGTCCCTGGCCAGCGTCGCGGCTTCGTTGCCGCCGGATGTCATCAGGGTGACGATGAGGGCCACCTCGATGATGGTGACCGCGGCCGCGAGTATCAGCGACCCGAAGGGCTCGCCGACCCGGTGGGCGACCACCTCCGCGTGGTGCACCGCGGCAACCACCGCACCGATGAGAAACAGCGCCGCCACCCCGACAAGAACCGGTCCCAGTTTCTCGCCCCAGATCACTGCCAGCACGATGACGGAAAGCACCGGCACAACGATGTTCCAGGACAGCCATTTCGACATTGACTGCCATTCTTGTCGATGTCATGGCCCCATGCGCGCGGAAGGTGACCCTAGACACGTCCGGACATGCTGGACGGCTCGGTGCCGGCTGGTCCGTCGGGTCAGCTCGGCGGGGGCAGCAGCTCGTCGGCGTCGAAGCAGCTGTGGTCACCGGTGTGACACGCCCCACCGACCTGGTCGACCGTCAGCAGCACGGTGTCGCCGTCGCAGTCCAGCCGCACCGAGTGGACGTACTGGGTGTGACCGGACGTCGCCCCCTTGATCCACTGCTGGCCGCGGGACCGCGAATAATAGGTCGCCTCACGGGTTTCCAGGGTGCGGGCCAGCGCCGCGTCGTCCATCCAGGCGACCATCAGCACGTCGCCGCTGCCGCGCTCCTGCACGACGGCGGCGAACAGGCCGTCGGCGTTGCGCTTCAGCCGGGCCGCGATCTTCGGGTCGAGCGTCATCGGGCCATCCTTACCGCGATTCCCGCCTTGGCCATCGCCGCCTTCACCTGCCCGATGGTCAGCTCCCGGAAGTGGAACACGCTGGCGGCCAACACCGCGTCGGCGCCGGCCGCGACCGCCGGCGCGAAGTGCTCGGCCGCCCCGGCGCCGCCGCTGGCGATCACCGGGACCGTGACCGCCGAACGCACCGCCTGCAGCATCTCCAGGTCGAACCCCGCTTTGGTGCCGTCGGCGTCCATCGAGTTCAGCAGGATCTCCCCCACCCCCAAATCGGCTCCGCGCGAAGCCCATTCGACCGCGTCGAGACCGGTGCCCCGGCGCCCGCCGTGGGTGGTGACCTCCCAGCCCGACGGCGTCGGCACGGCCCCCGGGGGCACCGTGCGGGCATCGACGGACAGCACGATGCACTGGGAACCGAACTGCCGTGCCATCTCGGCCAGCAGCTCGGGCCGGGCGATCGCGGCGGTGTTGATGGAGACCTTGTCGGCGCCCGCACGCAGCAGGACGTCGACGTCGGCCACGGTGCGCACGCCGCCGCCGACGGTCAGCGGGATGAAAACCTGCTCGGCCGTGCGGCGCACCACGTCGAGCATGGTCGCCCGTCCGGACGACGACGCCGTCACGTCGAGGAAGGTGAGCTCGTCGGCGCCTTCGGCGTCATAGGCGGACGCCAGCTCCACGGGATCGCCCGCGTCCCGGAGGTTTTCGAAGTTGACGCCCTTGACCACGCGGCCGCCGTCGACGTCCAGGCACGGGATCACCCGCACCGCCAGGCCCTTGGGACTCGGGGGCATCTCAGTAATCTTCCGGTCGGCCGGTGGCGCGCAGGATTTCCAGGATCTCGGCGTGGGCGTCGGGACCCGCCGCCAGCGCGGAATCCGACGAGGGGGTCCACGGCTGCCCGGCCAGGTCGGTGACGACACCGCCGGCGGCTCGCACCAGCGCGACCCCGGCGGCGTGATCCCACACGTGGCCGCCGAAACTTACTGCCGCGCCTAATATTCCGTCGGCGACGAACGCGAGGTCGAGTCCGGTGGAGCCGTGCATGCGCAATCGCGACGAGACCCGACTCAGGTTCTCCAGCAACGCGATCCGGTAGCGTCCCGGGAACCGGCCCCGCGCGTCCGCGCTGAACGACCCGGCGCCGACCAGGGCGTCGGCCAGGTCGATGGAGGTCAGCGGCGGCTGCGGCACCCCGTTCTTGCGCAACGGTCCGCCCGTTACCGCGGTGTAGCGCTGGTCGAAGAACGGCAGCCAGGTCAGCCCGGCCACCGGGTCGCCGTGGTGCAGCAGGCCCAACAAGACCCCGGCCATCGGCGATCCGGCCGCGTAGTTGAAGGTGCCGTCGACGGGGTCCAACACCCACACCCACGGGGAGTCGACGGCCGAACCGCCGAACTCCTCGCCGTGCACCCCGATCCCGGTGGCCTCGACGAGCGCGGCGACCACCTGACGCTCGATCGCGAGGTCGACGTCGGTGGCAAAGTCGTTGCCCTTCTTGCGGACCGCGGAATCGGCGCGGTGCCCGGACAGAAACGGCTCGGCCGCGTCGTCGAGGATCGCCGACGCCTGGGCCACCAACGTGTGCACGTCCATGCGGCGCTACTCCGCCACCGCGGCCAGCGCCTGCGGCAAGGTGAACCGCCCGGCGTAGAGGGCCTTGCCCACGATGGCGCCCTCGACACCGCGGCCGGTGAGGGTGGCGATCGCGCGCAGGTCGTCGAGGCTGGACACGCCGCCGGAGGCGATCACCGGGGCGTCGGTGCGCTCGGCGACCGACGCCAGCAGGTCCAGATTGGGGCCGCCCAGGGTGCCGTCCTTGGTCACGTCGGTGACCACGAACCGCGAACAGCCTTGCCCGTCAAGGCGTTCCAGCACTTCCCACAGGTCACCGCCGTCGGTCTCCCAGCCCCGCCCGCGCAACCGGTGCTCGCCGTCGACGATCTGCACGTCCAGGCCCACGGCCACCCGCTCGCCGTGCTCGCTGATCGCGCGGGCGCACCACTGCGGGTTTTCCAGCGCCGCCGTGCCCAGGTTGACCCGAGCGCAGCCGGTGGCCAGGGCGGCGGCCAGCGAGTCATCGTCGCGGATGCCGCCGGACAGCTCCACCCGCACGTCGAGCTTGCCGACCACCTCGGCCAGCAGTTCGCGGTTGGAACCGCGCCCGAACGCCGCGTCCAGATCCACCAGATGGATCCATTCGGCGCCGTCGCGCTGCCAGGTCAGCGCGGCGTCCAGCGCCGAGCCGTATTCGGTTTCACTGCCCGCCTTGCCCTGCACCAGACGCACGGCGCGGCCGTCTACCACGTCGACCGCGGGCAACAAGATCAACACATTTCCTCCTGTGTGCCGGGCACGCGACGGGTGACGTGCGTCCGCGGCGGTTGCTTGACACAAAGCGCCGGCGCGAGGTCCGTCACAATCCCCGGACCCAATTGCTCAACAAGGCCGCGCCGGCGTCCCCGCTCTTCTCCGGGTGGAATTGGGTGGCCGACAGCGGCCCGTCCTCGACCGCGGCCAGAAACGGGCCCTCGTGGGTGGCCCACGTCAGCACCGCATCCGGCGAACCTTCCCACTGCTGGGCGGCATAGGAGTGCACGAAGTAGAACCGGGTGTCGGCGTCGAGTCCCTTGAACAGCACTGTGCCGGGCCCGGATTCGACGACGTTCCAGCCCATGTGCGGGATGACGGGAGCTTGCAGTCGCGTGACGTATCCCGGCCACTGCCCGCAGCCCGCGGTCTCCACGCTGAATTCGACGCCGTGGGCGAACAGGATCTGCATCCCAACACAGACGCCCAGTACCGGGCGCCCGGCGGCCACCCGGTCGGCGATGATGCGGTCGCCGCCGATGCCGCGCAGTCCCGTCATGCAGGCCTCGTACGCACCGACGCCGGGCACCACCAGCCCGTCGGCGGCGGCCGCGGCGGCGGCGTCGGCGGTCACCTCGACCGACGCGCCGACCCGCTCGAGCGCGCGCTGAGCCGACCGCAGGTTGCCCGAGCCGTAGTCGAGGACGACGACTTTCTTGTGCGCCGTCACAGCACCCCTTTGGTGGACGGCACGTCCGAGACGCGGGGGTCGGACTCGACCGCCTGGCGCAGCGCGCGGGCAACCGCCTTGTACTGTGCCTCGGTGATGTGGTGCGGGTCGCGCCCGTACAGCACGCGCACGTGCAGCGCGATGCGCGCGTTCATGGCCAGCGATTCGAACACGTGCCGGTTGATGACGGTGTGATAGGGCACCGAGTTGCCGGCAATGGTGGTGTGCTGCAAGTGATCCGGTTCCCCGCTGTGCACGCAGTAGGGCCGGCCGGACACGTCGACCGCCGCGTGGGCCAGCGTCTCGTCCATCGGGATGAAGGCGTCACCGAACCGGCGGATGCCCCGTTTGTCACCCAGGGCCTTGGCGAGCGCCTGGCCGAGTGCGATCGCGGTGTCCTCGATGGTGTGGTGCCCCTCGATCTCGACGTCGCCCTTGGTGCGCACGGTCAGGTCGAAGCTGGCGTGACTGCCCAGGGCCGTCAGCATGTGGTCGTAGAACGGCACACCGGTGTCGATGTCGACCCGGCCGGTGCCGTCGAGGTCGAGTTCGACGACGATGTCGGATTCCTTGGTGCGGCGCTCGATGCGGGCGCGGCGGGTTTCGGTGCTCACGGGGCTCCTAACACATGGTCGCGACCCGCCGCACGCGGCTTGGCCGCGCTTGCGATCGCTCCTACTGAGGTGGCTGGGGCCAGTTCGGTGGCGGCGATCTGGGCGCTGGCTTGCAGGAAGGCGTCGTTCTCCTCGGCCAGCCCGGTGGTGGCGCGCAGGTAGCCGGGGATTCCGACGTCGCGGATCAGCACTCCGGCGTCCAGATAGCGTTGCCAGGTGGCCGGCGCGTCGGCGAATTCGCCGAACAGCACGAAGTTGGCGTCGCTGGGAATCACCCGAAAACCCATGCCGGTCAAGGCCGTCGAGACGCGTTCGCGTTCCGCGATCAGGGTCGCCACGCTGCCCAGCGTGTCGTCGGCGTGCCGCAGGGCGGCCCGCGCGGCGGCTTGGGTGAGCACCGACAGGTGATACGGCAACCGCACCAGCAGCATCGCGTCGATCACCGCCGGGGTGGCGATCAGGTAGCCCAGCCGGCCGCCGGCGAACGCGAACGCCTTGCTCATGGTGCGCGAGACGATGAGCTTGGTCGGATACTCCGCCACCAGCTCGACCGCGCTGGGTTGCGAGGAGAATTCGCCGTAGGCCTCGTCGACGATCAGGATGCCGGGCACCACGTCGAGCAGCCGCCGCAGGTCCGGCAGCGAAACGCTCTGTCCGGACGGGTTATTCGGGCTGGCGACGAACACCACGTCGGGCCGGCGGTCGGTGATCGCGGCCACGGCGGTATCCACATCCAGGCTGAAGTCGTCGGCGCGGGCGGCATGCAGCCATTCGGTGCGGGTGCCGTCAGAGATGATCGGGTGCATCGAGTAGGACGGGACGAACCCGATGGCACTGCGCCCGGGGCCGCCGAACGCCTGCAGCAGCTGCTGCAAAATCTCGTTGGAACCGTTTGCCGCCCAGAGGTTTTCCACACCTAGCGCGACACCGGTCTGGGCGCTCAGGTAGGCGGCCAGGTCGGTGCGCAGGGCCACCGCGTCGCGATCGGGATAGCGGTGCAGATCGGCGGCCGCCTGGCCCACCGAGCGCACCACGTCGTCGACGAGCGCCGTGCTGGGCGGATGCGGGTTCTCATTGGTGTTCAACCGCACCGGGACATCCAATTGCGGTGCGCCGTAGGGTGATTTGCCGCGCAGGTCCTCGCGCAGCGGCAGGTCGTCCAGTGTCGGTTGGCGCGTGGGCCGCTCGATGCTCATCGCTCGAACCTCCGCCGCACCGCTTCGCCGTGTGACGGCAGGTCTTCGGCCTCGGCCAGCGCGATCACGTGTCCGGATACGTCCTTCAGGGCCGCCTCGGTGTAGTCGACGACGTGGATGCCGCGCAGGAAGGTCTGCACGGACAGTCCGCTGGAATGCCGGGCGCTGCCGGCGGTCGGCAGCACGTGGTTGGATCCCGCGCAGTAGTCGCCGAGGCTCACCGGCGCATACGGGCCGACGAAAATGGCGCCGGCCGAACGGATTCGGCCCGCCACGGCCGCCGCGTCGACGGTCTGGATCTCCAGGTGTTCGGCGGCGTAGGCATTGACGACGGTGACCCCGGCGTCCAGGTCGTCGACCAGGATGATGGCCGACTGGCGGCCACCGAGTGCAGCCGTCACCCGGTCGCGGTGCACGGTCGTGCGCAGCTGGGCGGCCAACTCGGCCTCGGTGGCCGCTGCCAGCTCCGCGCTGGGGGTGACCAGCACGCTGCCCGCCATCTCGTCGTGCTCGGCCTGACTGATCAGGTCGGCCGCCACGTGCGCCGGGTCGGCGGTGTGGTCGGCCAGGATCGCGATCTCCGTCGGGCCGGCCTCGGCGTCGATGCCGACGCGCGACCGGCACAGCCGCTTGGCGGCGGTGACGTAGATGTTGCCGGGCCCGGTGATCATGTCGACGGGCGCCAACTCGGCGCCGTCGAGATCGGTGCCGCCGTAGGCCAGCAGCGCCACCGCCTGCGCGCCGCCCACGGCCCACACCTCGTCGACCTCCAGCAGCCGGGCCGCGGCGAGGATCGTCGGGTGCGGCAGACCGTCGAACTGGGCCTGCGGCGGGCTGGCCACCACCAGCGAGGCGACCCCGGCGGCTTGGGCCGGCACGACGTTCATCACCACGCTGGACGGGTAGACGGCGTTGCCCCCGGGCACGTAGAGACCCACCCGGTCGACGGGAACCCACCGCTCGGTGACCGTCGCGCCCGGGCCCAGGGTGGTCGTCACGTCGGTGCGGCGCTGGTCGGCGTGCACCGCGCGGGTGCGCTCGATCATCACCCGCAGGGCGTCGGCCACCCGCGGGTCCAGTTCGGTCAGGGCCTTCTCGAGGGCAGCGCCGGGCACACGGACGGCCGGGGGCCGGATCCCGTCGAAGGTGGCGCCGAATTCCAGGGCGGCCTCGGCGCCGCGCTCGGCGACGGCGGCCACGATGGGCCGGACCTTGGGCAGCACCGCCTCGACGTCGGCACCGCCGCGGGGCAGCGCCGACCGCAATCGCGCAGCCGTCAGCTCCGCGCCCCGCAGGTCGATACGGGCCATCGGCGACGGTTGGGTCGGGCTCACGCTGTCCATTGTCCCAGAGGAACTCAAGTCGATATTCGACCGGTACAGTGCCGGTATCGAGGCCATACCCCGCGCTGAAACGTAGCGCCGACCCAGGGAGCCGCCATGTCCGCCAAGGATCACCCCAACAACGCCCCGGGCGTCCCGATGGTGTTTCCGCCCTGGTTCGAGCGGTTTCAGATCAAGTACTTCAACCGGGCGGTCAAGCCGATCGCCCGCTTTCTGCCCGGGACGGCCACGATCAAGCATCGCGGCCGCACCTCCGGCAAGCCGTACGAGACCATCGTCACGCCCTACCGCAAGGGCAACGTGCTGGCGATCGCGCTGGGTCACGGCAAAACGAACTGGGTGAAGAACGTGCTGGCCGCGGGCGAGGCCGACGTGGAGTTCAGCCGCCACCGGACCGTGCACCTGACCAACCCGCGGATCCTGCCCGCCGGCTCGGACGGCGCCGGTCTGCCGGCGATGGCGCGCCTGCAGCTGCGCCGGATCGGCGTTTTCGTCGCCGACATCGCCTGAGGCGCCCCGCGCGGCCGACGGTCCGGCGTCGGGCGCCCACTCGACGCGCCCGGAAGCCCCACCTACATGTCGAGGCCGATGTCGAGCACCCGGACCGAATGGGTCAGGGCGCCGACGGCCAGATAGTCCACCCCGGTCGCGGCGTAGGCGGCCGCGTTGTCGAGGCTGAGCCCGCCCGACGATTCCAGCAGCACGGCGGGTGCGCGCGCGTCGCGGCGCTGCACGGCCATCTGTGTCTGCCACACCGGGAAATTGTCCAGCAGGATCAGCTCGGGCTTCTCGGGCAGCACCTCGTCCAACTGCTCGAGTGAATCCACTTCCACCTCGCAGGGTAGGTCCGGTGCCGCGTCGCGCACGGCCCGCAGCGCGTCGACCACCGATCCCGCGGCCACCACGTGGTTGTCCTTGATCAGGGCGGCGTCGCCGAGCCCGAGCCGGTGGTTGACGCCGCCGCCGACCCGGACCGCGTATTTCTGCAGCACGCGCAGGCCGGGCAGCGTCTTGCGGGTATCGCGCACCTGGGCCTTGGTGCCGTGCACGGCGGCCACCCAGTGTGCCGTCGTGGTGGCGATCCCGGACAGGTGGCAGATCAGGTTGAGCATGGTCCGCTCGGCGGTCAGCAGGCCGCGGGTCTCGGCTCGCAGCGTCAGCACCGACTCACCCGGCTGCAGGTGGGCGCCGTCCTCGACGCGATCGACCACCTCGTAGCCGCGGGCGCCGAGCACCTCGTCGAGCACCAGCAACGCGATGTCGATCCCGGCGATCACGCCCGGCTCGCGGGGCACCATCGACGCGGTCGCCACCGCCTCGGCGGGCACCGTCGCCAGGGTGGTGATGTCCGGCCCGTAGCGCAGATCCTCCACCAGGCCGCGCTTGATGGTTTCGCGCGCGGCGGTCAGTTCGCAGTCGGACATCGCGGTCATACGACCGCCGCCAATGCCTCCACCAGCACCGCGCTCTGGTCGTCGGCCAGGCGCAACACGTTGCTGCGTCCCAGCTCCGAGGCGGTCCGCGGGTACTCGGCGCGATGGTGGCAACCGCGACTCTCGGTGCGGGCCAGGGCGGCGGTCGTGACCGCGCGGGCGGCGACGGCCAGCGCGACGTCCTCGAAGTCGCGGCGGCCGGTCACGGGGCGGACCTTCGCCTGCGCCAGCACGGTCGACAGCCGGGTGAGGCCGGCGGCGTCGCGCACCACCGACGCGTCCCGGCTCATCGCGTGCTGCAGGTCGGCGCGCGCCGGCGCGGTGTGGACGAGCGGCTCGGGGGCGACCGCGTGCACCCGCCCGGTCGCCGCGGCGTGCGCGGCCGCGGCCCTGCCGGCCCGCCCGCCGACGACCAGCCCTTCCAGCAGGCTGTTGGACGCCAGCCGGTTGGCGCCGTGCAGTCCGGTGCGTGCCACCTCGCCGGCGGCGAACAATCCGGGCAGTTCGGTTTGGCCGTACACGTCGGTGACGATGCCGCCGCAGCTGTAATGCGCCCCGGGGACAACGGGAATGGGTTGACGCACCGGATCGATGCCGGCGGCCAGGCAGGCGGCCGTCACCGTCGGGAACCGGTTGGCGAAGTCACCGATGTGGCGCGCGTCGAGGAAGACGCAGGCATCGCCGGTGGCCTTCAGCCGGGTGTCGATGGCCGCGGCGACGACGTCGCGGGGCGCCAGATCGCCCATCGGGTGGACGCCGGCGGTCACCGAATTGCCTTGGGAGTCAATCAGTCTCGCGCCCTCGCCGCGAATGGCCTCGGTGATCAGCGGGCGCCGTCCGCTCGCGGCGTCGGGGGTGAACAGCATCGTGGGGTGGAACTGGATGAATTCGAGATCGCTGACCGCGACACCGGCCCACAGGGCCAGCGCGATGCCGTCGCCGGTGGAGCCCTCGGGGTTGGTGGTCGCGCCGTACAGGTGCCCGAGGCCCCCGGAGGCCAAGATCACCGAAGGCGCGCTGATGATTCCGTAGCCGTCCGGGTTGCCCGCCAGGACGCCGGTCACCGCGGCGCCGTCGTGCAGCACGCGCAGCGCGACATGGCCGGTGCGGATGTCCAGCGTGCGGGCCACATGGTCCAGCGCGCGCTGCACCTCGGCACCGGTGGCGTCGCCGCCGGCGTGCACGATGCGGCGCCGGGAGTGTCCGCCTTCGCGGGTCAGCGCCCATTTGCCCGGCGCGGACTCGTCGAATCGTGCTCCGTCGCCGACCAATTCGGCGACCGCCGCATATCCGTCGGCGACGATCGAGTACACCGACTGCGGGTCGCACAGGCCGGCGCCGGCGACCACAGTGTCGGCGACGTGGGCCTCCACCGAGTCGTCGTTGTCGGGCAGCACCACCGCGATGCCACCCTGCGCGTAATGGGTGGCGGTCGCCCCCCGCGCCTGGTCAGCCTTGCTCAGCACGACGACGCTGCGCCCGGCACGGTGTGCGGCCAGCGCGGCGGCCAATCCCGCGACGCCGGTGCCGATCACGACGACGTCGGCGCTGTGCGTCCACTGGGGACGGGCGATCATTCGCCACCGCCCGGCTGCCCGATTTCGATCATTCGCTGTACGCTGCGCCGGCCGGCGGCGGCGACGTCGGGGTCGACATCGACCTCGTCGGCCCCCTCGACCAGGCAGCGCAGCAGGGCCGCCGGGGTGATCATCTTCATGAATTTGCAGGAGGCGCGGTCGTTGACGGCGCGGAAGTCGACTTGCGGTGCCGCCCTGCGCAATTGGTAGAGCATACCGACCTCGGTGGCGACCAGCACCTTGCGTGCGTCGGTCTGGTTGGCGGCCTCCAGCATGCCGCCGGTGGACAAGATCTTCACCCGGTCCGGCGGGAAGGCGCCCTCGCCCGCGAGGTACAAGGCCGAGGTGGCGCAACCACATTCGGGGTGCACGAAGAGCTCGGCGTCGGGATTGGCGCGGGCCTGGTCATTGAGTTCGTCGCCGTTGATCCCGGCGTGCACGTGGCATTCGCCCGCCCACACGTGCAGGTTCTCGCGGCCCGTCATGCGACGGACATGGGCGCCGAGGAACTGGTCCGGGCAGAACAGCACCTCGCGG
Organism: Mycobacterium sp. 1482292.6; assembly: GCF_001672995.1. Lineage (NCBI taxonomy): Bacteria > Bacillati > Actinomycetota > Actinomycetes > Mycobacteriales > Mycobacteriaceae > Mycobacterium > Mycobacterium sp. 1482292.6. Next base: position 27,237 of record NZ_LZKV01000081.1, read on the forward strand.
TCGGGGTCGATCGACTCGACGACCTCGACCGCGTTGGACGAGGTGCAGCAGATGTCGGTGAGCGCCTTGACCGCCGCCGTGGTGTTGACGTAGGAGACGACGACCGCGCCGGGGTGTTCGTCCTTCCAGGCGCGCAGTTCGTCGGCGGTGATGGAATCGGCCAGCGAGCAGCCGGCGCGCTGGTCCGGGATGAGCACGGTCTTGTCCGGGCTCAGGATCTTGGCCGTCTCGGCCATGAAGTGCACCCCGCAGAACACGATGGTGTCCTCGGGCGCCTCGGCGGCGATCCGCGACAACGCCAGCGAGTCGCCCACGTGGTCGGCGACGTCCTGGATCTCGGGCAACTGATAGTTGTGCGCCAGCACGGTGGCGCCGCGCAGCTTCGCCAGGCGGCGAACCTCGGCGGCCCATTGCTCATCCCCGGCCACGCCGGCGTAGCCGGTGGGCGAGTTGGTGATGTCGGCGATCATGCTTTCGGCGAGCGTGTCCATGCGATTGATAACCGTCATGGCGGCTCCTTTCAGCCCAGGAGGTTTTCGACTTATAATCGAAAACATGGCCCATGGTAGCACCGCCCACGAAGTGCTCGCGGTCGTGTTCCAGGTTCGCGAAGCGAGCGAACAGGTTACGAAGGGACGCCCCCCGGCGAAACCGCAGCTGAACGTGCTGTTATGGCAGCGCGCCCGGGATCCACAACAGGGCAAGTGGTCGCTGCCGGGCGGTCGGCTGCGCAACGACGAGGACATGATCACCTCGGTGCGGCGCCAGCTCGCCGAGAAGGTCGACCTCAAAGAGCTGGCGCACCTGGAACAACTCGCGGTGTTCTCCGACCCGCAGCGGGTGCCCGGCGCCCGAGTGATCGCGTCCACCTTCTTGGGCCTGGTGCCCTCCCCCGCCAGCCCCGAACTACCGCCGGACACCCGCTGGCACCCGGTGAACTGCCTGCCGCCGATGGCCTTCGACCACGGCCAGATGGTGGACAACGCCCGCACCAGGCTGAACGCCAAACTGTCCTACACCAACATCGGATTCGCTTTGGCTCCAAGGGAATTCGCGCTTTCCACGCTGCGGGACATCTACGGCGCCGCGTTGGGCTATCAGGTCGACGCGACGAACCTGCAGCGGGTGCTGGCCCGGCGCGGCGTCATCACGGCGACCGGCACCATCGCGCAATCCGGCCGCAGCGGCGGACGCCCGGCCGCGCTGTACCGGTTCACCGACGCGGCGCTGCGGGTCACCGACGAGTTCGCCGCACTCAGGCCGCCCGGGTCGCCAGGCTAGGCTTGGGCGAAAGGCGGGCGACGCGGGGGTGAATCGCGTCTGACCTGGCTAGTGTGACGAGAAGTCGCTCACAGTGCGGCGATTGCGTTTTGGTTACCTGCCGTTCGTACGCAAGAATGCCGGGTGGCCACGAAGGGAGCCTCAATGGCTGAGCTCGGCAACCTGGCAGGCACGCAGGGTGCGGAATGGATCGCCCGCCCGCCACACGAGGAACTGCAGCACAAGGTTCGTCCACTGCTGCCCTCGGACGACCCGTTCTACCAGCCGCCACTGGGCTTTCAGCACGCCGAACCCGGGACGGTGCTGCGCTCGCGCGACGTCGAGCTGGCGTTCCTCGGCTTGATCCCGCAGCCGATCAAGGCCGTCCAGCTGCTGTACCGCACGATGGACATGAACGGCGAGCCGGAGGCCACCGCCACGACGGTGATCGTCCCCGCCGAGCTGGCCCCGGGGCGTCCCTGCCCGGTGCTGTCCTACCAGTGCGCGATCGACGCCGTCTCGTCCCGCTGTTTCCCGTCCTACGCACTGCGGCGCCGGGCGAAGGCGCTGGGCGCGATCGGCCAGTTCGAGCTTTTCCTGATCGCCGCCGCCGTCGCCGAGGGATGGGCCGTCTCCGTGCCCGACCACGAGGGCCTGCGCGGCCTGTGGGGCGCACCGTATGAACCCGGCTACCGCGTCCTGGACGGCATCCGGGCCGCGCTGAGTTCGGAGCGCCTCGGTCTGTCCGCCGAGGCGCCCATCGGGCTGTGGGGGTACTCCGGCGGCGGACTGGCCAGCGCCTGGGCCGCCGAGATGTGCGCCGAGTACGCGCCCGAACTGGACATCGTCGGGGCGGTGCTGGGCTCCCCCGTCGGGGACCTGGGCAACACCTTCCGCCGACTCAACGGCAGCTTCCTGTCGGGGCTGCCCGCGCTCGTGGTGGCCGCGCTCGCGCACATCTACCCCGATCTGGACCGGGTGATCCGCGAGCACACCAACGAGGAGGGGCGCGCGCTGCTGGACTCGCTGGAGAAGATGACGACGGTGGAAGCCGTCGTGCGGATGGCCGGCAAGGACATGGGCGACTACCTCGACGAGCCGCTCGAGCAGATCCTGTCCACCCCGGAGATCACGCACGTCTTCGACCACATCAAGCTGGGCGCCGCCGTTCCGACGCCACCGGTGCTGATCGTGCAGGCCGTGCACGACTACCTGATCGACGTCCACGACATCGACGTGCTGGCCGACGCGTATTCGGCCGGCGGCGCGCGGGTCACCTACCACCGCGACGCCTTCAACGAGCACATGATGCTGCATCCGCTGTCGGCGCCGATGGCGCTGCGCTGGCTGACGGATCGCTTCGGAGGCCGCCCGCTGACCGATCACCTGGTCCGGACCACGTGGCCGACGATGTTCAACCCGATGACCTACGTCGGCATGGCCCGGCTGATGAAGATCGCGGCCAAGGTCGTCACGGGCCGCAAGATCGGCCGCCGTCCGCTATGACACGGGCGCTTCGGCGCCTCCCCCTCGCGCCGGCACCGCACCGGCGGGCCCCGGCTGCGGGGGAAACGCACCCAGGTCGTCGCGCGCGTCGGCGGCCACCCGCACGGCGTAGACCAGGGCCGCGATTCCGGCCGGCCACAGCAGGCTGACCGCGATCTGCAGCGGACCGTCGGAGAAGAACACCGGCGGCGCCTGCGTGACGTAGGCGACCGACGGGGTTTTCGAGAGCGGTACCGCATCGAAGTCCAGCGCGCCGTAGCTCAGCCGCACCAGGCCGGCCCCCACCGCCGAGGCCGCCGCGGCGGCCCCCACCATGCCGGCCGACAGCGCGATGACCATTCCCGGTCCGCGGTGCTCGCGCCACTGCCACACCCAGACCGAGCCCACCACGGCCAGCGCGGTCAGCAGCCCCAGCATCAGGGCGGGGGCGACGAAGAAGTGCTCGGACTCGTTGCCCAGATAGTCGTGCACCCGCTCGCCCGAGCGGGTGAGGGCCACCACGGCGCGAATCGGCGGGGCGATCAAGGCCCACAGCCCGCCGATCGCCAGACCGGTCGCCGCCGACGCAAGCGCCACCACCAGGAGCGCGCGCCTGCGGCTCGACGCGGTGATGGGCGCGGAAAGTTCGGCGGCGTCCGCCTTGGTCTGCTCGGTCACCGTTGCGTCTCCAGGTCGGCGGAATCGACCTCGCCGTGCCGCGAACAGCGGGCCCGCCAGCCGTCGGGGCGCACCTGCACCACCATCCGGCGCCCGCATGCCGCGCAGAAGCGGGGAGGCTCAAGGCCCAGCTGGGCCGCTGTCGGCACGGCGGTGCCCCCTAATTCCCCGGTGTAGACGTTGTAGACGCCGGCACTGACTGCCGCTCCCAGGGCGCCCAGATCGCCAACCACAATCTTCAACCTAGCCGCGGCCGCCGGCCTACAAGCTGGCGTTGAGCCCCTTGAGGGGCATCTGCAGGTCGTCGAGCAGTTCCAGGTCGGATTCGGCGGGGCGACCCAGCGTGGTCAGGTAGTTCCCGACGATGACGGCGTTGATGCCGCCCAGGATGCCCTGCTTGGCGCCCAGGTCGCCCAGGGTGATCTCGCGGCCACCGGCGAACCGCAGCATGGTGCGCGGCAGCGCCAGGCGGAAGGCGGCCACCGACTTCAGCGCCTCGCTCGCCGGCATCACCTCCAGGTCGCCGAACGGGGTGCCCGGCCGCGGGTTGAGGAAGTTCAGCGGCACCTCGTCGGGACCCAGTTCGGCCAGTTCGGCGGCGAATTCCGCGCGCTGCTCGAGGGTCTCGCCCATGCCGAGGATGCCGCCGCAGCAGACCTCCATGCCGGCGTCGCGGACCATCGACAGCGTCTGCCAACGCTCCTCCCAGCTGTGGGTGGTCACGACGTTGGTGAAGTACGAGCGGGCGGTCTCGAGGTTGTGGTTGTAGCGGTGCACGCCCATTTCGGCGAGCTGTTCGACCTGCTCGGCCGTCAGCATCCCCAGCGAGCAGGCGATGTTGATCTCGACCTCGTTGCGGATCGCTTCGATGCCGGCCGCGACCTGGGCCAGCAGCCGCTCGTCGGGGCCGCGCACCGCGGCCACGATGCAGAATTCGGTGGCGCCGGACTTGGCGGTCTGCTTGGCGGCCTCGACCAGGCTGGGGATGTCCAGCCGGGCGCTGCGGACCGGCGACGCGAACAGGCCCGACTGCGAGCAGAAGTGACAGTCCTCCGGGCAGCCGCCGGTCTTGAGGCTGATGATGCCCTCGACCTCGACCTCGGGGCCGCACCAGCGCATCCGCACCTCGTGGGCCAGCGCCAGCAGTTCGTCGAGGCGGTCGTCGGACAGCTGCAGCACCCGCAGCACCTGGTCCCGGCGCAGTCCCTGGCCGTCCTCGAGCACCTGCTGCCGGGCCACCGCCAAGATGTCCTCGTCGTTGCCCGTATCGGCCGTCGGTCGAGTTGCCGCTTGAGTCACCAGGTACTCCCCTGCCTCTTTCTGGTGTCCGCGCGTGGGGACACATCTGCCACGTGGTGGTGGCAGCGGTGAATGAAAAGGTGTTCAAAGTAGGGTAACGGCCGAAGGGCCCGCCCAACCTATGGGTATACGACCATGGTGACTCCGCACGTCGAAATCCTGGCGCACCACTACTTGCTGCTGGCGGCGCCGGCGTTTCTGCCTGCGGTGATCGTCGTCGGGGTGATCCTGTACATCGCACTGCGTGACCGGCGCGAGGGCCGCAACACCACGGGGTCCGAGCCCGAGTCCTCCCATGCCGACACGCCGGACAGAACGCGTGATTGACGAGCCAGGGATCGGGGCATTAAACAATCAATCACGAACCTACTTGACAGTAATAAGCGGTTGACTTCAGTCGGATTCTCCGGGGCAGCCCGGCGCGGTTGGGAGGCACGACGATGCGGTCGAATGAACTGACGATTGTTGCTGAGGCACCGGCACGCGGCGCCGGGCTCAATCAGGTGATCGGGTTATCCATCGCCGCGGCGGTAATCACGCTGCTGTTGCTGTGGGTGGGCCACGCCCACCGCACCCATCGCATCGAATGGCTGACCCGGGTCGCCGACAAGGTGGGCGACAAATTCCACCGCCCCGGTTGGGTCGCCCTGCCGGTCCTGGTGTTCACCACGTCGATCATCTGCGCGCTGTTCGGGTTCATCTGGGACGTCAGCTGGCATATCGGCAACGGCCGCGACCCGGGCCCACTGGCAAACCCGGCGCACTACTTCATCATCATCGGATTGTTCGGCATCTTCCTGGGCGGCATGACGGCGGTCGTGCTGCCGTTCGACCAGCCCGGCCCGGCCGCGGTGCGGATCACGCGGAACTGGCACGCGCCGGTGGGCGGCGTGCTGATGGCCGGCTGCGGGCTGTACGCGATGATCGGGTTCCCGCTCGACGACATCTGGCACCGCATCTTCGGCCAGGATGTAACCCTCTGGGGCCCAACACATTTGATGATGATCGGCGGGGCCTGTTTTTCGCTGTTCGCGGTGCTGATGCTGGAGCGCGAGGGTGAGACCGACGAAGGCGAGGACGTCTACCACGGCGCCTTCATCACCTTCCTGCGCTACCTGTCCTTCGGCGGCTTGTTCATCGGCTTGTCGGTCTATCAGATCGAGTTCGACTTCGGCGTCCCGCAATTCCGGCTGGTGTTCCAACCGATGCTGATCGCCGGCGCGGCCGCGCTGGCGGCGGTCGCCGCCCGCATCACCATGGGCCGGGGAGCGGCCGTCATCGCGGCCGTCTTCGCGATCGCCCTGCGCGGCGGCGTCGCCCTGCTGGTCGGGCCGATACTCGGCGCCCCGATCAACTGGTTCCCGCTCTACCTCGGCCCCGCGCTGGCCGTCGAGTTGATCGCGCTGACGCCGGTGTTCAGGCGCCCCGTCGTCTTCGGCGCGGTCGCCGGGCTGGGAGTGGGCACGATCGGGCTCTGGCTGGAGTCGCTGTGGATCGCGGCGGTCTACCACTACCCCTGGCCGATCAGCATGTGGGGCGAGGCCCTGGCGATGGCCGTGCCGGTTGCGGTCCTGATGGGTATGTGTGGCGCCATGTTCGGCATGGTGCTCACCGGACAGCGCCTCCCCGGGCGCGCCATCGGGATCTCGGTGGTGGTGGCCACGGTCCTGGTGATCGGCGGCGCGGTGGCCAACGGCCTGCACATCCTGGTGCCGAGCAAGAACAACGCCACCATCACGTTGACCGACCTGCCCAGCGCCCCGGGGCAGCGCATGGTGTCGGCCGACGTCCAACTCCTGCCCGCCGACATGGTCAGCGACAATCCGGACTGGCTGACGATCCTGTCCTGGCAGGGCCGCATGAATAACGACCGCGGCCTGATCATCGACCGGCTCGCCAAGGTCGGGCCGGGGCACTACCGCTCCACCCAGCCGGTTCCGGTGTGGGGCGACTGGAAGACCCTGCTGCGGGTCCAGGACGGCCGCACGATGACGGCCGTGCCGATTTGGGAACCGGCGGACGCCGCCATCCCGGCCCCAGAGGTCCCCGCGCTGACGTCGAGCACGCGGCCGTTCGTCCTGGAAGTCACCATCCTGCAGCGTGAACGCGACCAAAGCGCACCCGCCTGGTTGTTCACCGCTGGTGGGATCGTGGTGCTGTTCCTGACGCTCATGGTGATCGCCGGCTTGACCTGGGGCGCCGGCCGGCTCAACAACTCCCTGGCCGAGCCGGAACCGGTGGAAGACAAGCAGCCGATCCCGCGGGCGGCATGAACCCATGACGCTTCGCGGCACCCTCAGCACGGCATGGGCGGCGGCGCTGGTGTGCGGCCTGGTCGGCTGCGGTGGTTCGGCTGACAAGTCGCCGGCGGCACCGCTGACCGTCGACGTGACCATCGCCCACGGTCAGGTCACCCCGACCAACGCCACGCTGCAGGCCAAGGTGCATCAGCAGATCACCCTGCACGTGACCAGCGACGCCACCGACGAGCTGCACGTGCATTCGACGCCCGATCACAAGTTCGCGGTCCAGGCCGCCCCCAACCAGACGTTCGGATTCGCCGTCGACGTGCCGGGCAACGTCGCGGTGGAGCTGCATCATCTGGACCGCACCATCGCGACCATCCAAGTGCAGCCGTGAGCTCCGCCGCCGCGGCGGTGGTGCTCGCGCACGGGCTCGGTGGTTCGGGTGATCTCCCGGTGCCCTATGCCTACGCGATGGTCGGGGCGGCATGGGCCTTGACGTTCACCTTCGCCCTCGTGGCGTTCGCCTGGCGCCGGCCGCGGTTCGATCCGCTCAAGCCGGGCCGGCCCCTACCGACGGCGCTGACGACCTTCGTCGACTCCCGGGTGGCGCGGGGGTTCGCGGCCGGGCTGGCCCTGGCGTTCGCGGCCTGGGTGGTGGCCGCCGGGGTATGGGGTCCCGAATCGGAGGCCAACGGGCTGCTCGGCGCGTTCTACGTGCTGCTGTGGGTCGGGCTGGTGGCGGTGTCGCTGATCATCGGGCCGGTGTGGCGGGTGATTTCGCCGATGCGCACGATGTATCTGCTGCTGCGGCGCGTCACCCCGGAACGGCTCGGCCGACCGCGGCTGTCCTACCCGGAAGGCTGGGGCTATCGACCCGCCGCGTTCGGCCTGTTCGCCTTCGTCTGGATGGAGCTGGCCAGCCCGAACCCGGCGTCGCTGCCCTGGGTCAGGACGTGGATCGCCTGCTATGCCGTGCTGATGTTGGTCGGCGCGTGGCTGTGCGGACAGCGCTGGCTGGCCCGCGCCGATCCCTTCGGCGTGTACAGCGTGGCCGTCTCCCGGCTCTCGCCGTTTCGCCGCAACCCGGAGACGCGGCGGATCGTCGTCGGAAACCCGCTCGACCATCTGCCGTCGCTGCCGGTGCGGCCCGGCGTGGTGGTCCTGCTGGCGGTGCTGCTGGGCTCGACGGCGTTCGACAGCTTCTCGTCGTCGCCGACGTGGCGCGGCTTCTCCGATCAGCTCACCCGCGAATTCGGCGCGCCCCCCACACTGGCGTCGTCGATGCTGCGTACCGTCGGGCTGATCGTCTTCATTTGCGTTGTGGCGGTGACCTTTTCGCTCGCCGCGCGCGCCACCGGCGGCGTCGGCGCAGAGCAGCGTCGCGAATTGCCCGGCCAGATGGCGCATTCGCTGATCCCGATCGTGGTGGGCTACATCTTCGCGCACTACCTGTCCTACCTGGTGGAGCGCGGACAGCAGGCGGTGTTCGCGCTGGCCGACCCGTTCGGCCACGGCTGGAACCTGCTCGGCCTGGCGCACCTGCATGTGGCGTACGTGTTGTCCATGCACCCGCCGGTACTCGCCGCGGTGAAGGTGACCTGCGTGGTCACCGGGCACATCGTCGCGGTGATCGCGGCCCACGACAAGGCGCTGCGGCTGCTGCCCGCCGGCCATCAGCTCACCGGGCAGCTGACGATGATGCTGGTGATGGTCGGCTACACCTTCACCGGTTTGTATCTGCTCTTCGGGGGGTAGGCGTCCGGGCGTGCGCTACCTCACGCCGTCGGAAGAAGCCGCGCCGCGGCGTCGGGGGCCGAGTCCACGCCGGGTCGGTTGATGCGGCCCACCGAGTCGATCCCCGCGGCCGAGCAGGACCCGGGCCGGAAAAAGATGCGTCCCCCGCGCGCGCTGTCCTGGATCAGCATTCAGTCCAAGGTGATGCTGATGCTGCTGGTGTCCAGCCTGGCGTCGCTGGGCGTGATCGGGACCGTCGAGTACGTCGCCGCGCGCAACGCGTTGTTGCCCGCGGCGTCCGAGCGGATGACGCAGTTGCGCGAGGCGCAGAAACGCGCGATCGAGACGCTGTTCTCGGACCTGTCGGATTCGCTGGTCGTCTACAGCCGGGGCACCACCGCGCTGGAGGCGGTGCAGGCCTTCACGGCCGGCTTCGACCAGCTGGCCAACGCGCCCGTCGACCCCGGCCAGCAGCGGGCGCTGGTGGATTTCTACACCGAGCGGCTGATCAAACCGTTGGAGCGCGACACCGGAAACAGGCTCGCCCTGGATGCGGTGCTGCCCAGCAACAACTCACAGCGCTATCTGCAGGCGCACTACACCGTTGCGGCGCACGGGTCTTCGAACGGGTCCGCGCCCGACGACGCCGGCGACGGCAGCGCCTGGTCGGCGGCCAACGCCCGCTTCAACGACTACTTCCGCGAGATCGCCACCCGCTTCGAATACCGCGACGCGCTGCTGCTGGACACCCGCGGCAATGTCGTCTACACCGTCCGGAAAAGCGCCTCGCTGGGCACCAACGTGCTCACCGGCCCGTATCGCCAGTCCAATCTGCGCGACGCCTACGAGAAGGCGATGGCCGCGAACTCGGTGAACTTCGTGTGGATCACCGACTTTCAGCCGTATCAGCCACAACTCGGCCAGCCCATCGCCTGGTTGGTCGCACCGATCGGCCCACCCGGCAGACCGGCCGGGGTGCTGGCGCTGCCGCTGCCGATCGCAAAGGTGAACCGGATCATGACCGCCGACAAGCAGTGGCGCGCCGCGGGCATGGGCCAGACCGCCGAGACCTATCTCGCGGGGCCGGACAACCTGATGCGTTCCGATTCACGGCTATTCATCGAGGACCCGCAGCGATACCGGCGAGAGGCGCTGGCCGCCGGTGCCCGGCGCGAGACCGTCGACACCGCGATCAGATGGGGCGGCACCACCCTGGTCCAGCCCGTGGCCACCACGGCCGTGCGCGCAGCGCAGCGCGGTGAGACCGGAACGGTGACCGACACCGGCTATCTGGGCCAACGTGAGCTCGCGTCCTACGCCCCGCTGTCCCTGCCGAATTCCGACCTGCACTGGTCGATCGTGGCCACCCGGGAAACCTCCGAGGCCAACGCCCGGGTGGCGTCGCTCACCCAGACACTGATATTGACCACTACCGCAATGGTTTTCGTCATCTGCGTGGCCGCGCTGCTGGTCGCCCAGATATTCGTGCGGCCCATCCGCAGGTTGCAGGCCGGCGCCCGGGAGATCGGCGCCGGCAACTACGACGTCTCGATCCCGGTCACCTCACGCGACGAAATCGGCGAGCTGATGGCCGCTTTCAACGAGATGAGCCGCAACCTGCAGATCAAGGAAGAACTGCTCAACGAACAGCGCAAGGAGAACGACCGGCTGCTCGCCTCGCTGATGCCCGAACCGGTGGCCCGGCGCTACCGCGAGGGTGAGCAGACCATCGCCCAGGAGCACCAGGACGTCACGGTCATCTTCGCCGACATCGTCGGCCTCGATGACATCTCGGGCAAGCTGTCCGGCCGCGAGTTGGTGGGCATCGTCGACGAGCTGGTCCGCGAGCTCGATTCGGCCGCGGAATCCCTGGGCATCGAACCGATTCGCACGCTGCACAACGGCTACCTGGCCAGCTGCGGCCTGAACTTCCCCCGCCTGGACAGCGTGCACCGCACCGTCGAATTCGCCGTCGAGATGCGCGACATCATCGCGCGCTTCAACAGCAAGACGGGCTACCACCTGGCCCTGCGGGCGGGCATCAACACCGGCAACGTGATCAGCGGGCTGGTCGGGCGATCCAGCGTGGTCTACGACATGTGGGGCGCAGCGGTCAACCTGGCCCATCAAACCCGCAGCAGCACAACACAATCCGGAATCTATGTCACCGCCCAGGTCTACGAGGTGATGCACGACATCCGTCAGTTCACGCCGGCGGGCACCATCACGGTCGGCGGCGTCGAGCAGCAGATCTGGAAACTGTCGGAAGGGCAGGGGCAGTGAGAACCTTCGACTCGTCATCGCTTTACTGGGCCGCCGGGGTGGTATTCGGTCTGCCGCTGCTGCTGATCGCCCTGACCGAGTGGCATCAGAGCCTCCTGCGCAAGAACAGTCCGCTGGCGCGGCCCGTCCTGCTGCTGCGCAGTTACCTGATTCCGCTGGGCGCCCTGTTGGTGTTGCTGGTGAACGTGGCCAGGATGCCAGCCCAGTTCACGTCGGTTCGGGTGCTCGCCACGGTGTTCGGGTTCGTGGTGCTGGTGCTGCTGCTGTCCGGGCTCAACGCAACGGTTTTCGAGGGCGCACCGCAGGGGTCCTGGCGCCAGCGAATCCCGGGCATCTTCCTCGACGTGACCCGGTTCGTGCTGATCGGGGTGGGTCTGGCGGTCATCTTCTCCTACGTCTGGGGCGTGCGCGTCGGCGGCCTTTTCACCGCGCTGGGCGTGACGTCGGTGGTCATCGGTCTGATGCTGCAGAATTCCGTCGGTCAGATCGTGTCGGGCCTGTTCATGCTGTTCGAGCAGCCGTTCCGGATCGGCGATTGGCTCGACACCCCGTCGGCCCGGGGCCGCATCGTGGAGGCGAACTGGCGTTCCGTGCACATCCAGTCCGGCCACGGCCTGCAGATCACGCCGAACTCGGTGCTGGCCACCACCTCGTTCACCAATCTCAGCCGCCCGGCCGGTGCGCACCAATTAGCCATCACCACAACGTTTTCCGAGATCGATCCGCCGGATCGGGTGTGCGCGCTGCTGGAGCGGGTCGCCAACGCACTGCCGCAACGCAGGCCCAACGCCGTGGCGACGGCGGTGCCCGCCGGGGCCGCCGAGTACCGGGTGACCGTCGGGCTGAAGTCGCCGGCGGAGGACTCCGCCGCGCAGGCCGCGTTTCTGCGCTGGCTGTGGTACGCGGCGCGGCGCGAGGGCCTGCACCTCGACGGCGCCCAGGATGACATCTCGACGACCGAGCGTGTCGAGAAGGCGCTGCGCACGGTGGTGGCGCCGGCGTTGCGGCTCAGCCAACCGGACCAGCAGGCGTTGGTGGCGCACGCCAGGATCGTTCGGTACGGGGCCGACGAGATCGTCGAGCATGCCGGGCGAGTGCCCGCCAAGATCACGTTTCTGGTCGAGGGCGGCGTGCGGTTGACCGCCACCGCCACGGACGGCACGGCCGTCGCGGTCGGCGAGCTGGACGAGGGCTCGTTTCTTGGCGTGACCGCGCTGACCCGTCAGCCGAACCTGGCCGACGCGCAGGCCATTGGGGAGGTGACCGCGCTGGAGATCAATCGCGATCACCTGGTCCAGCTGGTGACGGGCAAGCCGCTGCTGCTGCAGGACCTGGGCCGAACCATCGACGAGCGGCGCGCCCGGGTGCAGCAGGCGATCGCGCCGGAGTTCGCGACGACGGGCGGCTGATCCGATGGTGGCGACCCGCCGCGCCCGGCGACCCGCCGCGCTTGCGATCGCCACTAAATCGGGTGCTCGACCTTCTTGTTGCCGTCCCAGCGGCGCAAACCCGTGAAGCTGCCCTCGATCTGGGCGGGCCGGCCCGCGACGCGCAGCGCCCGGCCGAGTTGGGCGCCGCCGACGCGCCGTGCCATGGTGACGTGCGCGGTCCACTGGCCGGGCAGGCTGTTGGGCATCGGTCCCGGCCTCAAATGCGGCCCGCAGCAGCGGTGCACCTCGGCGTGCAGGGCCAACAGCTCTTCGGTCGGCACCACCAGCCGCGCGAAAACCGCACTGGCGCGGCCGAATAACACCGGTGCACCGATGACGCAGGGCAGCGGCAGCCGTTCGCTCACCGCGCGCAGCGGCTCGTCGACGTCGGGCGCGATGCCTTCGGCCACGGCCAGGGTCACGTGCGGCCGGCTGGCCGGGGCCTGACTTGGTATCCCCGCCGCGGCCAGCGCCTCCCAGATGTTGCGGATCGCCGCCTCGGTGTCGCGGTCGAAGACCAGCTCGACGGATCCGACCATCAGCCGACCAGCGCGGCGACCCAGTCGCGGTCGAAAGCCTGGGTGCACAGCGCCGCAAAGTCGGCGGCGTCCAGCGCTGCGGCCCCTTCGGGCAGCGCGGCGCGCACCGCGGCCAGCCGGGCCAGCGCGGACCGATTCGTCGTCTCCACCACGCCGGGCCGCCGGGGCCAGCTGCCGATGACCAGACCAGCGCACGAAACATGATGCGCGGCAAGCGATTCCAGGGTCAGCGCGGTGTGGTTGAGCGTACCCAACGACGGCCCGACCACGACCAGCACCGCGGCGCCCAGCGCGACGGCGAGATCGCGTGCGGTGACACCGTTTTCGCCGAGCTCGACCAGCAGTCCCCCGGCCCCCTCGACCAATGTGAGCCGCCCCGGCCGGTCCAGCTCACCGATGAGCGCCAGCAGCTGCTCGCGGGTGGGCAGCGGCATTCCGGCCGCCTCGGCGGCGGCCACCGGCGCCATCGGCAGCGGATAGCGGCCCAACCCCGCCAGCTGCGTCACCCCGGATAGCCGGGCCACCTCGGCGAGGTCGTCGTCGCCGGCGTCGACGCCGGTCTGGACCGGCTTGCACACCGCCACGTCGATGCCGGCCTGACGGGCGTGACAGGCCAGCGCGGCGGTGACGACCGTCTTGCCGACCCCGGTGTCGGTGCCGGTGACGACCAGAACCGTCACCGGTGTGCCTCAACCCAGCTCGGCGAGCACATCGGAGAGCACCCTGCGCGCGACCTCGAGCTCGGCGTCGTCCAGCGACGCGCGCGCGGTCAGCCGCAGCCGCGACGTCCCGGCGGGCACGGTCGGGGGGCGGAAGCATCCCACCCGCACGCCGGCGTCGAGGCAGGCGGTCGCGGCGGCCACCGCGACGTCCGGGTCGCCCAGGATCACCGAGACCACCGCCGATTGCGGCACCTCGGCCACCCCGCAGACCTCGGCGAGCATGGCGGCGTGGCGCAACACCGCGTCCGGGCGCCAGGGTTCGGACCGCAGCACACCCAGCGCGGCCCGCGCGGCGCCCACCGCCGCCGGGGCCAGGCCGGTGTCGAAGATGAACGTGCGCGCCGCGTCGATGAGATGCGCCCGCACCGACGCCGGCCCCAGCACCGCGCCGCCCTGGCTGCCCAGCGCCTTGGACAGCGTGGTGGTCATCACCACGTCGGGCGCCCCGGCCAGGCCGGCCTCGTGCAGCAGCCCGCGCCCGCCGCCGCGCACGCCCAGGCCGTGCGCCTCGTCGACGATGAGCAGGGCGCCGTGCGCGCGGCACACCTCGTGCAATTCGCGCAGCGGCGCCAGCGCGCCGTCGGTGGAAAACACGGACTCGGTGATGACGACCGCGCGCTCCTCGGCGCGCGTCTGCAGCGCGGCCGCCACGGCGCCGACGTCGCGGTGCGGCGTCACCGCCACCCGCGCCCGCGACAGCCGGCAGGCGTCCACCAGCGACGCGTGCGAGAGCTCATCGGAGACCAGCAGTGAACCCCGGCCCGACAACCCGACGACGGCACCCAGGTTGGCCGCGTATCCGGAGGAGAACAGCAGGCCCGACTCCGCGCCCACGTAATCGGCCAGCTCGGCCTCGAACTGCTGGTGCAGTTCGGTGTCGCCGGTGACCAGCCGGGATCCGGTGGCACCGGCGCCCCACATGCGCAGCGCGGCGACGCCGCCGTCGATCACGTCGGGATGCTGCGACAGCCCGAGGTAGTCGTTGGAGGCCAGGTCCAGCTCGGTGGCGACGGCCGGACGCGGCCGCAGCGCGCGGCGCAGCCCGGCCTCGCGGCGCTGCCGTTCCACCGCCTCCAGCCAGGCCAGCGGGGAGACCTCGATGGGTGCCTTCATCGCCCTAGAGCCTACGAGAGCCCGTTCGCGTCGCCACCTCGACCATCGCCGAGGTGATCTGCGCGATCTCGCGGGGCGTGCAGATGTAGGGCGGCATGGCGTAGACCAGGTTGCGAAACGGGCGCAGCCAGACGCCGTGATCCAGGGCCGCCGGGGTGGCGACGGCCAGGTCGACCGGCCGCTCGCATTCGATGACGCCGATGGCGCCGCGCACCCGCACGTCGCGCACGCCCGGCAGCGCCCGGGCGGGCTCGAGACCGGCCGCCAGCCCGGCGCCGATCTCGGCGACCCGTGACCGCCAGTCCTGCCCGAGCAGCATCTCGACGCTGGCCACCGACACCGCGCAGGCCAGCGCGTTGGCCATGAACGTGGGGCCGTGCATCAGCGCTCCCGCCTCACCCGCGCTGATGGTGTGGGCGATGTCGGCGGTGCACAAGGTGGCGGCCAGGGTGAGGTATCCCCCGGTCAGCGCCTTGCCGACGCACATGATGTCCGGGCTCACCCCGGCGTGGTCGGCCGCGAAGAGTTCGCCGGTGCGCCCGAAGCCGGTGGCGATCTCGTCGAAGATGAGCAGCACGTCGTGCCGTCGACAGATGTCGCGCAGGTCGCGCAGGTATTGCGGGTCGTGGAAGCGCATGCCGCCGGCGCCCTGGACGACTGGCTCGACGACGACCGCAGCCAGTTCGGCGGCGTGGCCGGCCAGCTGTTCCTCGAACGCCGCGCTGTAGGCGGGGTCGTAATCGCGGGGCACCTGCGGGGCGAACACCTGCCGGGCCAGGATGTCGGTCCACAGCGAGTGCATGCCGCCGTCGGGGTCGCAGACGCTCATCGGGGTGAAGGTGTCGCCGTGGTAGCCGCCGCGCCAGGTCATCAGCCGGTGCTTGCCGGGCCGATCGCGGCTGCGCCAGTACTGCAGCGCCATCTTCACCGCCACCTCCACCGACACCGAGCCGGAGTCGCTGAAGAACACCGTCTGCAGCTCCGCCGGGGTGATGTCCACCAGCAACTGGGCCAGCCGCGCCGCGGGTTCATGCGTCAGCCCGCCGAACATGACGTGGTTCATCGCGCCGAGCTGGGCCGTGAGGGCCGCGTCCAGCACCGGGTGGCCGTGCCCGTGGATGGCGGTCCACCAGGAGCTCATGGCATCGAGCGCCTCGACTGGCTCGCCGTCGCGGATCAGGGTGAGGTTGGCGCCGCGGGCACCGACCGCGACCACGGGCGCGACGGACTCGGCGCCGATGGTGCTGTACGGGTGCCACAGGTGCGCGGCGTCGATCGCGCTGATCTGCTCGGGCGTCAGCCCGGCCTTCGCCGCCGGCATAGTGATCGAGGGTAAAGCAGCCGATTCGCGCAAAACTGCGACGTCGGGAAGCATGGGACAGCATGGCCACGTCGCAGCAGTCCGAGGGCGCAGCGCCGGGACCCGAGGCCGACCCCGCGCTCGGGCCGGGCTGGTCCAGGGACACGCACTACCCGCTGGTGGACTACGACGCCGAAACCGCCGCAGGGCCCCGCGTGTTGCGGGTGCGGGTGGCGCCCTGGGACATCATCTGCACGGTCGTGCTCCTGGTCCTGCTCGCCGTGCTGGCCACGGCGACCACCTGGCCGACGCGGCTTTTCGGCTTTCTGGCGAACGTCTGCGAGGACGAGACCTGCGGGCCGGTCCCCTACGGCCTGGACCTCTACATCCACCCGGTGGTGTGGGGGGGCATCGGCGCGGCCATCACCGCCGCCGTCGTCGGCCCGGTCGTCTCGATCCTGAAGGGCTGGTACATGTCCTTCTGGCCGGTGCTGGCGCTGGCGCTGGTCATGGTCAGCTCGGTGGCCGGGTCGCTGCTGACGATGTTCAGCGAACGCTACTGGCTCTGATCACCCGGCTGGCCCCGTCGGCCCCGGCGTGCGGCTTCGTCGCCGACTGAGACCGAAATCACAACTGCGCATACGGAATTCGGTGCTCGTGTCACCGTCCGGTCACGGTACGACAAAAAATCCCGCCTGGGCCTGGCGGCTAACACCATCTGTTGTCAAAGTGGCTTGTGTGACTGATGTGAATCAGCGGGCGACCGCTGAGTCACTTCGCAAGTGCCATGGACGGCGTCGGCCCCAGCGTGGAGGCCGCCGCTCGGTTCATGAACCGGGGGCGGACGCGCGAGGTCACCGCGTCGAGGCCCATTGAGCGCCTGGAGAGGCCAGGGAAAGGCCACAAAAATGAAACGCATCTACGCCTTCGCGATCGGTTTGGCCCTGCTCGGGGCGCCGATGGTGGCTCCCACCATCGCGACCGCCGACCCGGGCGCCAGATCGATGGACTACCAGCAGGCCACCGATGTGGTGATCGCCCGCGGTCTGTCGCAGCGCGGTGTGCCGTTCTCCTGGGCCGGTGGCGGCATCAACGGCCCCACCCGCGGCACCGGCACCGGCATCAACACCGTCGGTTTCGACGCCTCCGGGCTGATGCAGTACGCCTACGCCGGCGCCGGCATCAAGCTGCCCCGGTCGTCGGGCGCGATCTACCGGGTCGGACAGAAGATCCTACCGCAGCAGGCCCGCAAGGGTGACCTGATCTTCTACGGCCCCGAGGGCACCCAGAGCGTCGCGATGTACCTGGGCAACAACCAGATGCTCGAGGTCGGCGACGTTGTGCAGGTCTCCCCGGTGCGCGCCAACGGCATGACGCCGTACATGGTCCGGGTGCTCGGCGCCACGCCGGCGCAGCAGACGCCGCTGCAACAGGCACCGCAGCAGCTGCCCGGCCAGCAGGCCCCCGCCCAACAGGCCCCGACGCAGCAGGCCCCGCTGCAGCAGTCGCCCTACCAACAGGCCCCCCAACAGCTGCCCGGTCAGCAGGCCCCGCTGCAGCAGGCCCCGACGCAGCAGGCCCCGCTGCAGCAGTCGCCCTACCAGCAGAGCCCGCAACAGCTGCCCACCCAGCAGGCCCCGCTGCAACAAGCCCCGACGCAGCAGTCGCCGTTCCAGCAGGCGCCTGTGCAGCTGCCGGCCCAGCAGACGCCGTTGCAGCCGACCGGCGCCGGCATCGGCAGGTAATTTCCGGGCCGTGTGTTGGCCGTCCGACACCCGCCACTGGCTTCCCCGCCCCGCTGAGCGGCCTCGCCGCCGCGAGCTGTCGGGAGCTCGTGGCGGGTTTTCGGTAAATTAACTGGCGATCATGCCGACCCCGCCACCGTCTCCTGCACCGGACGCCACCGCCGATCCGGCCGCGACGGGAGCGCGCAAAACGGGGTCCCAGGGGTTCTATCGCTACGACCTCGACGGCCTGCGTGGCATCGCCATCGCCCTGGTCGCCGTCTTCCATATCTGGTTCGGCCGGGTCTCCGGCGGCGTGGACGTGTTCCTGGCGCTGTCCGGATTCTTCTTCGGCGGCAAGATCATCCGCACCGCGCTGAACCCGGCCGTGCCGCTGTCGCCGGTGGCCGAGGTGGTCCGGCTCGTCCGGCGGCTGGTTCCCGCGCTGGTCGTGGTGCTGGCCGGGTGCGCGGTGCTGACCATCCTGGTGCAACCGGAGACCCGCTGGGAGACCTTCGCCGACCAGAGCCTGGCCAGCCTGGGCTACTACCAGAACTGGGAGCTGGCCAACACCGCCTCGGACTACCTGCGGGCGGGCGAGGCCGTCAGCCCCTTGCAGCACATCTGGTCGATGTCGGTGCAGGGCCAGTTCTACGTCAGCTTCCTGCTGTTGATCGCCGGGCTGGCCCTGCTGTTCCGGCGCGCGGCCCGGCTGCGGATCGCGCTCGTGGTGGTCCTGTCCGCGTTGACGGTGGCCTCATTCGTCTACGCGATCATCGCCCATCAGCAGGACCAGGCGGCCGCCTACTACAACAGTTTCGCGCGGGGCTGGGAGTTGTTGCTGGGCGCGCTGGTCGGCGCGCTGGTGACCCGCGTCCACTGGCCCATGTGGTTGCGGACGGTGCTGGCCACCGTCGCGCTGGGCGCGGTGCTGTCCTGCGGGGCGCTGATCGACGGCGTGCAGGAGTTCCCCGGCCCGTGGGCGTTGGTGCCGGTCGGCGCCGCCATGCTGATGATCCTGGTCGGAGCCAACCTGCAGAGCGGCGCCGGTGGCCGGCTGCCGCTGCCCAACCGGCTGCTGGCGACGCGGCCCCTGGTGGAGCTGGGCGCCATGGCGTACGCGCTCTACCTGTGGCACTGGCCGCTGCTGATCTTCTGGCTGTCCTACAGCGGTCACAAGCACGCCAGTTTCGTCGAAGGCGCGGTGCTGCTGCTGGTGTCGGGGGTGCTGGCCTATCTGACCAACCGGCTCGTCGAGGATCCGCTGCGCTACCGCGCCTCTTCGAAGCCGGCCGCCGCGCCGGCGATTCCGTGGGCGACGCGCCTGGCCCGGCCGACGATGGCGCTGGGATCGGCGGTCGTGCTGCTGGGCGTGACCCTGACGGCGACCTCGTTCACCTGGCGCCAGCACGTCACCGTCCTGCGGTCGGCCGGCAAGGAGCTCAGCGTCCTCAACCCGCAGGACTATCCCGGCGCCCGCGCCCTCACCGAACGCGTGCGGGTGCCCGCTCTGCCCATGCGGCCCACCGTCTTAGAGGTCAAGCAGGACCTGCCCGCCTCGACCCGGGACGGCTGCATCAGCGACTTCGTCAACCCCGCGGTGGTCACCTGCACCTACGGCGATGTGGCCGCCGACCGGACCATCGCGCTGGCGGGCGGGTCGCACGCCGAACACTGGCTGCCCGCGCTGGACATCCTGGGCAAGCTGCACCACTTCAAGGTCGTGACGTATCTGAAGATGGGCTGTCCCCTGTCGACCGAGCAGGTCCCGCTGATCATGGGCAACAACGCCCCCTACCCGCAATGCCGGGAGTGGGTGCAGCGAACGATGACCAAACTGGTCACCGACCGGCCCGATTACGTGTTCACCACCACCACCCGGCCGTGGAACATCAAGTCCGGCGACGTGATGCCCGCCACCTATATCGGCATCTGGCAGACGTTGTCCGACAACAACATTCCGATTCTCGGGATGCGGGACACGCCGTGGCTGGTGAAGAACGGCCAGCCGTTCGACCCGGCGGACTGCCTCGCCAAACGCAACGGCACCCCGCAGTCCTGCGCCATCAAGCGTTCCGACATGCTCTCCGACCGCAACCAGACGCTGGACTTCGTCACGCAATTCCCGCAGCTCAAGGTGCTCGACATGACCGACGCGATCTGCCGCGCCGACGTGTGCCGCCCAGTCGAGGGAAACATCCTGATCTATCACGGCGCCCACCACCTCTCGCCCACCTATGTGCGGACCATGGCACCCGAATTGGGCCGCCAGATCGCCGAGGCCACCGGCTGGTGGTGACCCGCCTTACTCCTGGCCGCTAACGCGGGTGGGGGCAACCGCGCGCGGATAAGGTCGATAGGTGTCAACCAACAGTCCCGCTTCAGAACCAGGCGGTAACCACCAACCCAAGCTGGCCACCGTGTGGCCGGGAAACCCTTATCCGCTCGGCGCCTCCTACGACGGCGCGGGGACCAACTTCTCGTTGTTCTCCGAAATCGCCGAGAAGGTCGAGCTGTGCCTGATCGACCATCACGGCAGCGAGTCGCGGATTCCCTTGGACGAGGTGGATGGATTCGTCTGGCACGCATATCTGCCGAACATCACTCCCGGACAGCGCTACGGCTTTCGCGTCTACGGCCCGTTCGAGCCGGCGGCCGGTCACCGGTGTGACCCCAGCAAGCTGCTGCTCGACCCGTACGGCAAGGCTTTTCACGGCGACTTCACCTTCGGTCAGGCGCTGTTCTCCTACGACCTGAAGGCCGTCAGCCCGAACGGTCCCAACGCCGACGGGCTCGACCCGGGGATTCCGCCGATGGTCGATTCGCTGGGCCACACCATGACCAGCGTGGTGAGCAATCCGTTCTTCGACTGGGGATCCGACCGCGCGCCGCTGACCCCGTATCACGAGACCGTCATCTACGAGGCCCACGTCAAAGGGATGACGCAGACCCATCCCAGCGTCCCCGAGGAGCTGCGGGGCACCTATGCCGGGCTGGCCCACCCGGCGATCATCGATCACCTCCACTCGCTGCGGGTCACCGCCATCGAGCTGATGCCGGTGCACCAGTTCATGCACGACCAGCGGCTGCTGGACCTGGGTCTGCGAAACTACTGGGGCTACAACACCTTCGGCTATTTCGCGCCCCACAATCAATACGCGGCCAACCGCACGTCGAGCGTCGCGGAGTTCAAGTCGATGGTGCGCAGCTTCCACGAAGCCGGCATCGAGGTGATCCTCGACGTGGTGTACAACCACACCGCCGAGGGCAATCACCTGGGGCCGACCATCAACTTCCGCGGCATCGACAACGCCGCCTACTACCGGCTCGTCGACACCGACCTGCGGCGGTACAAGGACTACACCGGTACCGGCAACAGCCTCAACCCGCGCCACCCGCATGTGCTGCAGCTGATCATGGATTCGCTGCGCTACTGGGTGACCGAGATGCACGTCGACGGGTTCCGCTTCGATCTGGCCGCCACGTTGGCCCGCGAGCTGCACGACGTCGACAGGTTGAGCGCGTTCTTCGATCTGGTGCAGCAGGATCCGATCGTCAGCCAGGTCAAATTGATCGCCGAACCGTGGGATGTCGGCGAGGGCGGTTATCAAGTCGGAAATTTCCCGGGTTTGTGGACCGAGTGGAACGGGAAGTATCGCGATACTGTGCGCGATTACTGGCGGGGCGAGCCCGCAACCCTGGGCGAGTTCGCTTCCCGGCTGACCGGGTCGTCGGACCTGTATGAGGCGACCGGCCGGCGTCCCAGCGCCAGCATCAACTTCGTCACCGCGCACGACGGGTTCACCCTGAACGACCTGGTGTCCTACAACGAGAAGCACAACATGGCCAACGGGGAGGACAACCGGGACGGCGAGAGCCACAACCGATCGTGGAACTGCGGCGTCGAAGGCCCCACCGACGACCCCGACATCACCGAGCTGCGCTGCCGCCAGATGCGCAACTTCTGGGCGACGCTGATGCTCAGCCAGGGCACGCCGATGATCGCCCATGGCGACGAGTTCGGCCGCACCCAGAACGGCAACAACAACGTGTACTGCCAGGACTCCGAATTGTCTTGGATGGATTGGTCTTTGGTCGACAAGAACGCCGACCTGCTGAAGTTCGCCCGCCGGGTGAGCACGCTGCGCAAGCGGCACCCGGTGTTTCGGCGGCGCCGGTTCTTCGAGGGCGAGCCGATCCGCAGCGGCGACGAGGTGCGCGACATCGCCTGGCTGAATCCGAGCAGCCGCGAGATGACGCACGAGGATTGGGGCGAAAGCATTCACAAGTGCGTGGCGGTGTTCCTCAACGGCGAGGCCATCAGCGCACCCAACGCGCGCGGTGAACGGGTCGTCGACGACTCATTCCTGTTGTGTTTCAACGCCGGTGAAGAGCCGGTGGAGTTCGCGACGCCGAACAGTGACTATGCGAAAGAGTGGACCGTGGAACTGGACACCAACGAACCGACGGGCCGCAAAGAGGGGGCCGACCAGGTGGTGACCGCCGAGGAGAAGGTGTCGCTGCCCTCACGCTCGCTGCTGGTCTTGCGTAAGACGCAGTGACGCATGGCCTTACCCGTCATCTCCACCTACCGGCTGCAACTACGTGGTGAATCCAGTGGGTTCGCGTTCACTTTCGCCGACGCGGAAAACCTGCTCGACTACCTGAACGACCTCGGGGTGTCGCACCTGTATCTGTCGCCGATCATGACCGCGGCGCCCGGGTCCAGCCATGGCTACGACGTCACCGACCCGACGACGGTGTCCCCCGAGATCGGCGGCCGCGACGGCCTGGCGCGGTTGTCGGCCGCGGCGCGGGAGCGCGGCATGGGCCTGATCGTCGACATCGTGCCCAACCACGTGGGCATCGACGTGCCCCAGCAGAACCCGTGGTGGTGGGACGTCCTGCGCAACGGCCGTTCCTCGCCCTACGCAACGTATTTCGACATCGATTGGGACCTCGACGACGACGGCCGCATCGTGCTGCCGGTGCTGGGATCCGACGACGACGCCGCCGACCTCACCGTCGAGGGGGACCTGCTGCGGCTGGGTGATCTGGCGCTGCCGATCGCGCCCGGCACCGCGGGGGGTACCGGACCCGAGGTGCACGACCGCCAGCACTACCGGCTGGTCGGCTGGCGCAACGGCGTGTGCGGATACCGTCGTTTCTTCTCGATCACCTCGCTGGCCGGGCTGCGCCAGGAGGACCGCGCGGTCTTCGACGCCACCCACGCCGAGGTCGGCCGGTGGTTCACCGAGGGGCTGGTCGACGGCATCCGCATCGACCACCCCGACGGCCTGTCGGATCCGTGCGGGTACCTGGCGTGGCTGCGCGAACTGACCGGCCCGCAAGCCTGGATCGTGATCGAGAAGATCCTGGCCGTCGACGAGGCGCTCGAGCCCACCCTGCCGGTCGGCGGCACCACCGGTTATGACGTGTTGCGCGAAATCGGCGGTGTGCTGGTGGATCCGGACGGCGCCCCCGCGCTGACCGCGCTGGTGGAATCCGCCGGGGTGGACTACGGGGCGATGCCGGACATGCTGGTGGACCTCAAGATCCGTTCGGCCACCGAAACCTTGGCAAGCGAACTGCGCCGGTTGCGTCGCAGTATCGCGGCCGCGGCCGGCGTCGACCACCCGCGGTTGCCCGAGGCGGTGGCCGCGCTGCTCACCCACATCGGGGTCTACCGCAGCGACTACCCCGGCCTGGTCGCGCTGCTGCCCACCGCGCTGGCCGAAACCCAAGCGGCCGCACCGGAATTGGGGCCCGCACTGCAGGTGCTGGCCGCGGCGCTGGCCCGCGGCGGGGAACCGGCCACCCGCCTGCAGCAGCTCTGCGGGGCCGTCACCGCCAAGGCCGTCGAGGACTGCCTGTTCTACCGCGACGCCCGGCTGGTCGCGCTGAACGAGGTGGGCGGCGAGCCGCACCGCTTCGGTGTCGGTGCCGCCGAGTTTCACCACAGCGCCGCCACCCGCGCGCGGTTGTGGCCGCAGACCATGACGACGCTCACCACGCACGACACCAAGCGCGGCGAGGACGTGCGGGCCCGGATCTCGGTGCTGTCGCAGGTGCCGTCGCTGTGGACCGAGTTCCTTACCCGCTGGGAGAAACGCGCCCCCTCCCCCGATCCGGCGACCGGACAGTTCCTGTGGCAGAACATTTTCGGCGTATGGCCGGTCAGCGGCGAGGTCACCGCCGAGCTGCGCGAGCGACTGCATGCCTACGCCGAGAAGGCCATCCGCGAGGCGTCCTGGCATACCTCGTGGAACGACCCGGACGCCGAATTCGAGGACGCGGTGCACCGGTGGCTGGACAGCGTGCTCGACGGTCCGGTGGCCGGCCAGCTGACCGAGCTTGTCGCCCAACTCAATCCGCATGCCGCCAGCGACGCGCTGGCCCAGAAGCTGCTGGCGCTGACCGTGCCCGGGATTCCCGACGTGTACCAGGGCACCGAGCTGTGGGACGACAGCCTGGTGGACCCGGACAACCGCCGGGCCGTGGACTACTCGGCCCGGCGCGCCGCCCTGCAGGACTTGAAACATCCGAAAATCCGGGTCGTCACCACGGCGCTGCGTGTGCGCCGCCAGCACGTGGACACCTTCCTGCACGGCGAGTACGTCCCGATCCTGGCCAACGGCGAGGCCAGCGACCACGTGCTGGCGTTTCGCCGCGGCGAGGACATCGTGGTGGCGGTGACCCGCTGGACCGTGCGGCTGGCCGAAAGCGGCTGGGGCAATACGGTTGTGCCGCTGCCGGACGGAACCTGGAAGGACGCGCTCACCGGCGTGATCGCCGACGGCCCCACCTCGGCGGCACAATTGTTCGCCGACCTGCCCGTCGTGCTGTTGGAGCGCCACCATGACTGAATTGCAGACGACTGACTTCCGGGTCTGGGCGCCCAAGCCCGCGCTGGTTCGCCTCGACGTCGACGGCCAGACGCACGCCATGACGCGCTCGGCCGACGGTTGGTGGCATGCGAGCGTGGACACCGCGCCGGACGCCCGCTACGGCTACCTGCTCGACGACGACCCCACCGTGCTGCCCGACCCGCGCTCACCGCGCCAGCCCGAGGGCGTGCACGCCCGCTCGCAGTTGTGGGATCCGGCCGCCGCGGCGTGGACCGATACCGCGTGGACGGGCCGCCCGGTCGAGGGCGCGGTGATCTACGAGATGCACCTCGGCACGTTCACCGAGGCGGGCACCTTCGACTCGGCCATCGACAAGCTGGACTACCTGGTCGAGCTCGGCGTGGACTTCGTCGAGCTGATGCCGGTGAATTCCTTTGCCGGCACGCAGGGTTGGGGATACGACGGCGTGCTGTGGTACAGCGTGCACGAACCCTACGGCGGCCCCGACGGGCTGGTGCGCTTCGTCGACGCCTGCCACGCCAAGGGGCTGGGGGTGTTGATCGACGCGGTGTTCAACCACCTCGGCCCGTCGGGCAATTATCTGCCGCGCTATGGGCCCTACCTGTCGTCGGCGAGTAACCCGTGGGGCGAGGGCATCAACATCGCCGACGCCGACTCCGACGAGGTGCGCCGCTACATCATCGGCTGCGCGCTGCGCTGGATGCGCGACTTCCATGCCGACGGCCTGCGCCTGGACGCCGTCCACGCGCTGGTGGACACCACCGCGATCCATATCCTCGAGGAGCTCGCGACCGAAACGGATTGGCTGGCCCAGCAATTGGGGCGTCCGCTGTCGCTGATCGCCGAGAGCGACCTGAACGATCCACGGCTGATCACCCCGCGCGAGCGTGGCGGCTACGGCCTGACCGGGCAGTGGGCCGACGACATTCATCACGCGATCCACACCGCGGTTTCCGGCGAGCGCCAGGGCTACTACGCCGACTTCGGCAGCCTGGCCACCCTGGCCCAGACGTTGCGCCACGGCTTCTTTCACGCCGCCACCTATTCGTCGTTCCGCCGTCGCCGGCACGGCCGGCCGCTGGACACCAGCGCGGAATCCGGCATCCCGGCCACCCGCCTGGTCGCCTACACCTGCACGCACGATCAGGTCGGCAACCGGGCCCTGGGCGACCGGCCGTCGCAGAACCTGACCGGCGGCCAGCTGGCGATCAAGGCCGCGCTCGTCCTCGGATCTCCTTACACCACCATGCTTTTCATGGGTGAGGAATATGCGGCGTCGACCCCGTTCCAGTTCTTCAGCTCGCACCCCGAGCCGGAACTGGCGAAGGCCACCGCCGAGGGACGCAAGGCCGAGTTCGCCGAACACGGCTGGGACGCCGACGAGATTCCCGACCCACAGGACCCGCAGACGTTCGCCAACTCCAAGCTGGATTGGGCCGAGGTCGACACCGGTGAGCACGCCCGGCTGCACCGCCTCTACCGCGACCTGATCGCGTTGCGGCGCGAGGATCCCGACCTCGCCGACCCCTGGCTGGAGAACCTCACCGTCGACTACGACGAGGACCAAGGCTGGATCGTCCTCGCGCGCGGACGGTTGCGCATCGTGTGCAACCTGGGCGCCGAGCAGGTGCGCGTCCCGGTCACCGGTGAGCTGGTGCTGGCCTGGGACGAGCCGGCGGTTCATCCCGACAGCACCGAGCTGCCTGGGCATTCATTCGCGATATTGCGGAGCACGGGTGGCTCCGGCTGATCGCGCTTCGTCCGACCATGGATGAGCTCCGCTTCACCCGGGAGGAACTGAAGCGATTCCACGGCAGCACCGTGCCCGACCTGATCTCCGAGCAGGTCCGGCTGCTGTTCGTGGGCATTAATCCCGGCCTGCGAACCGCTGCCGTACAAGCACATTTCGCGCCGCGCGGCAATCGGTTCTGGCCGGCGTTGTACCGCGCCGGCATCACCGATCACTTAATCGACGCCTCGTCAGGGTTTGCGCCGGACGACTGGAAATACCTGGTGCGGCGCGGGATCGGCATTACCAACCTGGTCGACAGGGCGACCGCGGGCGCCGACGAGCTCACCGCCGCCGAACTGATCAACGGCAAGCGGAAACTGGACCGGATGGTCGAAAAATTCGTCCCGCGTGTCGTCGCAGTCCTCGGGATCACCGCATACCGAGACGCTTTCGGTCAGCGCCGCGCTGAGGCGGGCAAGCAAGCGTCGCCATATGACGCAACCGAGCTGTGGGTGGTTCCCAACCCGAGTGGCCGCAACGCTCATTCGACGTTGTCGAGCCTGGCGGCCGCGTACGGCGAAGTTGCCCGAGCCGCCGGAATCCTCGCAGATTCTTCATCGCGATTCTCTCGACGTGAGCGGGCTGTGGACAACTGAATAGCGGCCGGGCGGGCTGACCCCCGATGATGCCGCCATGAGTCAATCTGAATTCGGTCACCCACTGCGACGCATCTGCCGGCGCAAGCCGAGCCGCCGCGCCACCAATCCGCCGTCGGGCCGGAACGCCGTGCGCCATGACATGCCGCCGCATCCCGGCATTGAGCTGTTGTGGAGCGGTCCCGGACCCGGCGCCAATGACGACGAGGGCGCCTGAGCGGCGGCTACACGATGGCCCGGCCGGCCGGGCGCACCGCCCGGGCGACCGCGTCGGCGAGCGGATCGATCTCGTCGGCGGTCAGCCCGGAGATCGTGATGCGGATGCCCGCCGGCGTGTGCATCCGGAACCGGCTGCCCGGTGCGGCCGCCCAGCCCGCGGCGAGCAGGCGCGACACGGCGACAGCCTCGTCGGGAACCGGCACCCACACGTTGAGCCCGGAGCGCCCGTGCGCCTCGACGCCGCGCTCGGCCAGGGCATCGCAAAGGCGGGTTCGGCTTTGGGCGTAGTCCCGCTCGGCGGTCGCCACCAGCTGCGCCGCCGCCGGGTCGGACCACAAGTCGACGGCCAGCCGCTGCAGGATGTGGCTCACCCAGCCCGGCCCGAGCCGCAACCGGCCGTGCACCCGCTCGACGGTGCGATGGTCGCCGGCAAGCACGGCCACCCGCAGGTCGGGGCCGTAGGCCTTGGACGCCGAGCGGACGAACGCCCAGTGCGCGGTGCGGCCGGCCAGGGTGTGCAGCGGTGCGCCGGAGATGCCGGCGCAGTGGTCGTCTTCCACCACCAGCAGGTCGTCGGCTCGCCGCGCCAACAGCGCGCCCAGCGCAGCGGCACGATCGGCGGAAAACGCGGCGCCCGTGGGGTTTTGGGCGCGGTTGGTGAGCACCAGCGCGCGCACCCCGCCACCCAGCGCGCGGGCCAAATCGTCGGGCAGCGGGCCGTCGTCGTCGACCCGCACCGGTTCTGCCGAAAGACCCAGTGCGGCAAGCAGATCGAGAAGGTTGGCCCAGCCCGGATCCTCGACGGCCACGCGATCGCCGGGCCGCAGGTGCGCGGTGAGCGCGCGTTCGATGCCATCCAGCGCGCCGCTGGTCACCGCCAGGTGGTCGGCGGGGACCCCGTCGGCGGACAGCGCGCGGCGGGCGAACTCCCCCAGCGCCGCCGAGACGGCCGGCTCGCCGTAGAGCACCGGTGGCTTCGCGTCCGGGCCGGGCGGCGACGTGCCCGCGATGGGCAACAGGGCGGGGTGCGGATTTCCGGTGGACAGGTCGCGCACGCCGGCGGGCACGTCCAGCCCGAGCAGCGAGCGCGGGGTGGTCGCCGGGCGATGGCGCACGCGGGTGCCGCGCCGGCCGGCGGTCTCGACGGCACCGCGCTGACGCAGCAGGCGGTAGGCGGCGGCGGCGGTGTTGGCGTTGACGCCGAGCTGGGTGGCCAGCTCCCGCACCGGCGGTAGCGCGTCGCCGGGCGCCAAAGCGCCGCCCGATATCGCCGCCTCGACGCTGGCGGCTATGGACTCCGCGCCGGTTCCGGTTATGCTGTTTTGTACTGGCACGCAATATATTATGTACTAGAACAAATCTGAGGGCAACGCCGTGGACACCGCATACCAACCGACCGCACGCACCACGCCGACCCGCTACCGGGAGCGGGCGCACTACGACCGGCCCACGGTGCACGCCATCCTGGACGAGGCGCTGATCTGCCACCTGGGCTACCTGAGCGCCGGTCGACCGGTGGTCTTGCCCACCACGCACGCCCGGCTCGACGAAACGCTCTACCTGCACGGTTCGTCCGGCGGCGGCCCGGTGCTGGCGGCGAAGGCGGCCGAAGCCGCGGGGTCGGGCCTGCCGGTCTGCGTCACCGCGACCCTGGTCGACGGTCTGGTGCTGGCCCGCTCGGCCATGCACCACTCGGTGAATTTCCGCTCGGTGGTGGTGCTGGGCGATGCGCGCGTGGTGGACGATCCGGCGGAGAAGTCGCGGGCGCTGGGCGGCCTGCTCGATCACATCGCGCCGGGGCGCGCCGCCGACTGCCGAGCCCCCGATGCGCGCGAGCTCGCCGCGACCGGGGTGCTCGCCCTCGACCTCGTCGAGGTGTCGGCGAAGGTGCGCAGCGGCCCGCCGGCCGACGATCCGCAGGACCTGTCGCTGCCCCATTGGGCGGGCGTGCTGCCGCTGAGCCTGACGGCCGGGCCGCCCGTGCCGGCCGGCGACCTGACTCCGGGCACCGCCGTGCCGGCGTACTTACGGGGCGACCGACGCTGAGCCGCCTGCCCGTCGGGTGTCGTCCCACCAGGAGCCGACGAGGATGACGGTGCCGGCCCAGGCCATCCCCAGCAGCCAGCCCGACAGCACATCGCTGACGTAGTGGACCCCCAGATAAACGCGGGAAAACCCGACCACGAACGTCACGGCGGTGGCCATCGCCCAGACGATCACCCGCCCGGTCCACCACGGGACGAGCCAGCGGGTCAGCAGCCACGCGGAGATGACCATGCTCGCGGCGGTGCCGGTCGCGTGCCCGGACGGAAACGAATAGCCGTCCGCGTCGACCAGGGCGAACGGCAGGGCCGGGCGTAGCCGGCCCACCAAGACCTTCGCCGTGAACAGCACCAGGGGGATGCCCACACCGGCAACCAGTGCCAGCACCACGGGCCGCCACGACCGGCACCGCCAACCGGCGACAACCGAGATCGGCAAGGCGACCGCGGCCAGGAAAAGCGGACTCCCCGCTCCGGTCACCACCCTCAGGGCGGTGGTCAGCCACAGATCCCGGTGGGTGGCGAGCCACCGCGTCGTCGGTTGGTCGAATCCGGCGATGCCGTCGCCCTCGAGCACGTCGTCGAGCACCTCGGTGAAGCCGACCGCCAGCGCCACGACGACGAGCAGCCCGAGGGCCAACGCCAACCCGGCGACCTCGCTCACCCGCAACCGGCGCGCCAGCGCCCGTTCCCTGGCGCCGATCCGGTCGCGCAGCCAGGTCAGCGTCTCACCGATCACGGCGTTGTGGGACACCTTGTCCCACAACGCGATTAGCAGGGGCCCGCGCCGAGCGATCCATATCGCCGCCCACACCAGCAGGACGAGACACGCCACCAATCCGGCGCTGACCGGGCCGAAACCGCTGGTGCCGGGTCCATATGGCGGGCGCATCTATCGCGGCCCCGGCCGCTAAAGCAGCAGGTAGCGGTAGGCCGGCGAGCCCGGTTTCAGGGTCTCGACGTGCAACTCGGTCGCACGCATCCGGGCCAGCAGGCCGTCCAGGTCGGCCGAGGACCCCAGCTGGATGCCGACCAGCGCCTCGCCGGTCTCCCGGTTGTTGCGCTTGACGTACTCGAACAGGGTGATGTCGTCGTTCGGTCCGAGCACGGTGTCCAGGAAGCGGCGCAGCGCGCCGGGCTCCTGGGGGAAGTCCACCAGGAAGTAGTGCTTGAGGCCGAGGTGCACCAGCGAGCGTTCGAGCACTTCGCCGTACCGCGACACGTCGTTGTTACCGCCCGAGATCAGGCAAACCACCGTCGAACCGGGCTCGATGTCGGCGTCGAGCAATCCGGTGACCGACAGCGCGCCCGCCGGCTCGGCGATGATGCCCTCGTTCTGGTAGAGGTCGAGCATCGCGGTGCACACCGCGCCCTCGTCGACCGCGGTGATCGAGACCATGTCGCCGGCGGCCGCCAGCGCGGCGTAGGTCAGGTCACCGGCCCGCCGCACCGCGGCGCCGTCGACGAACTGGTCGACGTCTTCCAGCGTCACCGGCTCCCCGGCCGACAGCGCGGCCATCATCGCCGCGGCGCCGGCCGGCTCGACGCCCAGCACCGAGGTGTTGCGCGTCCGCTCGGCGAGGTAGGTGGTGATGCCGGCGATGCAGCCGCCGCCGCCCACCGGGACCACCACCAGGTCCGGCTCGGCGCCCAGCTGATCGAGTAGTTCGGCGGCGATGGTGCCCTGGCCCGCCATGGTGCGCAGGTCGTCATAGGGCGGCACCAACGTGGCGCCGGTGCTCGCCACGTCGGCCAGGGCCGCCTCGGCGGCCAGGTCGTAGGTGCTGCCACCGACGATCAGGTCGATGAAGTCGCCGCCGTGGTAACGGATCCGGTCGCGCTTCTGCATCGGCGTCTTGGCCGGCACGTAGACGCGGCCGTGCACCTGCAGCATCCGGCACGCGTAGGCGAAGCCCTGCGCGTGGTTGCCCGCCGACGAACACACCACCCCGGCGGCCAGCTCCGCCTCGGTCAGCTGGACCAGCAGGTTGTAGGCGCCGCGCAGCTTGTAAGAGCGCACGATCTGCAGGTCCTCGCGCTTGAGGTAGACCTGCGCGCCGGTGATCGCCGACAACCGGTCGCTGAACTGCAGCGGGGTCGGCGTGACCACCGCGGCGATCCGCTTGGCCGCGCCGTCGATGTCAGCCGCGGACAGCGGCGAGACGCTCGGACTCTGGCTCAATTCGGCGGACACTGATCAATGGTGCCACGGCGGCCGACCAACTCCGGAATTCAGTCGATCGGGGTCAGCACGAACACCGGGATCTGGCGGTCGGTCTTGGTCTGGTACTCGGCGTAGTCGGGCCAGGCCGCCACGGCGCGCTCCCACCAAGTCGCCTTCTCGTCGCCGAAGACCTCGCGGGCGTCGTAATCGCGGGTCACCGAGCCGTCCTGCAGCTCGACGCGGGGATTCTTCTTGATGTTGTAGTACCAGACCGGATGTTTCGGCGCCCCGCCCAAGGAGGCGACGACCGCGTACTGGCCGTCGTGCTCGACGCGCATCAGCGGCGTCTTGCGCAGTTTGCCGGTCTTGGCGCCGACCGTGGTCAGTAGGATGATCGGCTTGCCCTTCATGTCGGCGGCCTCGGCGCCCCCCGACTCGGCGTATTTGTCAGCTTGCTCGCGAGACCAATCCAACGGCGACGGTTCGTATTCTCCGGTAAGCGGCATGCCATTCACTCTAGGCGCGGGTCGAGCCGGTGAGGTAGTGCGCCAGCACCGGGCGCAGCCATTCGGTCAGCGTCGCGTCGTCCATCGCGGCCAGCGCGGGCACCCCAACGACATTGCGCGCCATGGCGATTCCCAGCACCTGCGATCCCACCATCGCGGTCCGCTCGGCGGCCCGGTCGGGGGTGATGGTGGTCAGCGCCGGGGCGACCTTTTCGACGAACACCTCCAGTAGCGCGTCGGCGGCCACCCGGTTGGTCGCGGCCGCGCGCAGCAGCGGCAGGAACGGCCCGCCCGGATCCCATACCCGGATGAGGAACGGCACCAGGATGTCGGCGATGCGTTCCGGGGCGACGCCGGTGAGGTCGGGGAAGGTGATCTCGAGCCGCGAGACCGCGGCGAACAGGTCGGCCTTGTTGCCGAAGTAGTGCATGACGAGCGCCGGGTCGACGCCGGCCTCGGCCGCGATCGCACGGATGGTGGTCCGCTCGAAGCCGTGGGTGGAGAACAGGGTCCGCGCGGCGCTCAGGATCGTCGCGCGGGTGACCTTGCCGTCGCGGGTCTTATCGGGCATGCCGAAATTCTAGTTCAACAACTGTTGACATGGCTAGCGGCCGGGCTTACGTTGATTTCAACAGTTGTTGAATCGGCTCGGCGAGGAGACCCAGACATGACCGTGACCGTCATCCAGGTCGGGCTGGATCCCGACGTCATCGACTACTCGTCGCCGGAGTTCGCCCAGTTCGCGGGCCTGTCGCGGGACGCGCTGCGGGCGGCCAACGACGACAACGTCGCAGGCCTGCGCGCGGCAGGCTACCGGGTGGACAACTGCCTGATCGACTTCGGCACCGCCGGCGCCGACAAGGCCGCCGCGTGGCTGCGCGCCAAGCGTTACGACGCCGTGCTGATCGGCGCCGGGATCCGCCTGGTCGCCGCCAACACCCTGCTGTTCGAGTCGATCGTCAACATCGCGCACACCACCCAGCCCGGTTGCCGCTTCGTCTTCAACCACGCCGCGCAAGCCACCCCCGGCGACATCCGTCGCTGGTACCCGCAACCGGAAGGAGCGATCCGATGAGTACAACCACGGTTCACGAGGTCGACGTCCTGGTCGTGGGCGCGGGCCCCACCGGCCTGACCGCCGCGGGCGACCTGGCCCGCGCCGGGCGGTCGGTGACCGTGCTGGAGCGCTGGCCCGCCGAGAACCCGACCAGCCGCGCGTTCGCCGTCATGCCTCGGACCCTGGAGCTCCTCGACGCGCGCGGCGCGGCCGACGAGCTGGTCGCGATCGGGCAGCGCGGACCGGACGTGACG
The DNA here is from genome assembly GCF_001672995.1 of Mycobacterium sp. 1482292.6. Taxonomy (NCBI): domain Bacteria; kingdom Bacillati; phylum Actinomycetota; class Actinomycetes; order Mycobacteriales; family Mycobacteriaceae; genus Mycobacterium; species Mycobacterium sp. 1482292.6. The sequence goes on from NZ_LZKV01000081.1 coordinate 60,549, forward strand.
CTGTTCGCCAAGGCCCGCCTCGACCTGACCCGGCTCGACTCGGCCTACCCGTTCGTCCTGATCACCCCGCAGACCAACGTCGACGCCGCGCTGCGCCGCTACGCGGTGGCCGAGGGGGCCGACATCCGGCGCGGCGTAGAGGTGGTCGCGCTCGCGCAGGAC